>JAAYXZ010000136.1 GCA_012515635.1 Elusimicrobiota bacterium | reverse complement strand
TCGGAAGACCTAAATTCGGACGAGATTATTTTTTAAAAGTAATGGACCGTTTACAAAAGAATGTGCTTATACGCGGACATGATTCTCTCGCCCCCGAAAAAATGTTTGATAACAGGTGTTTGACATTATTAACATCTTCTATGTATAAAAACAGGAGAATTGCTATAATAGATTTAGGCAAGGAAATAAAAAGTATAGATGATTTTGATATAATACCTATGGACGCTGTTGATATAGAGATATAAAAACTATGATACTGTGGAGAAGAAACAGGGGAATACGGGATTTTGGGGGATATAAATTAGAGGAAGTCGTCGGTGGCGGTATGTATACCAAAATTTACAAGGCATACTCCGCACTTGCCAGACCTATTTATGGACATACTGTGGCTATAAAGATACTTTACCTGAAAGAGGGGGTTCGCGAACGCTCAAAACTTGTAGCCCAGTTTGAAAGGGAAGCGGAGATAGCCACAGAGTTTAATCATCCGAATATAGTAAAGGTTTATAATTTCGGAAAATATAATAACCAGTATGCGATTATTATGGAGTATGTCCCAGGGACAAATCTGAAAGAAGTGCTTTATAATCGTGATAAACTGCCTCTCAATGTTATTGTCAAGGTTCTCTATAAAGCGGGACAAGGGCTTGCGCATATTCACAAACATAATGTCGTCCACAAAGATGTAAAGCCAGATAATATTCTCGTATCGAAAGACCTCTCTATTGTTAAGATAACCGATTTCGGAATAGCTAAACTACCCGGTAGATTATGGCAAAAGGATATTTTCCCCAAAGGCGGAACAGTTACGAAATATGGAACCATTTCTTATGTAGCGCCCGAACAAAAGGAGGGGCATGCAATGTTTTGCTCTGATATCTATAGTTTTGGGATTACTATTGACGAGGTTCTTACAGCAAAAGTTCTTGTCCCTGACAATCCGAATAAAAATCAGGAGGACTATTTCAAAAGAATTGATTTGAGAAGTTATAGAAAGAATATGGGGAGACAAGAAGTTCTATGTGAGAACTTAAGCATTCCAGGGGGATTGAAAGAAATAATAAAAAAAGCGACCAAATATGAACCTGCTATTAGGTATCAAAATATGGACGAATTGCTTATGGAATTGAAAAATTTTTTATGATGAAACGCATATTTTTTATTTTGATTTGTTTGATTTTTTGCGCAGGATGCCATAGACCATCTGTTAAATTGGAAAGAGAAGACACTCTTGTGCTCTCTGTCGCCTCCGACCCGAAGTCATTCAACCCGCTAATCGCAAAAGAAACAAGCACTACATCTATAACACAGTTTGTCTTTGAAGGGCTTACAACCATAGACGGTGTTACCCTTAAAGTTAAACCGTCTCTCGCTAAAAGATGGGAAGTGGATAAGACAGGAAAGATTTGGACGTTTTTCCTGCGCGATGATGTAAAGTGGAACGACGGACATAGTTTTACTGCGGATGATGTGATTTTTACATATAATAAACTTATATATAATCCTGATATACCTACCAGCAGCAGAGATGTTCTAAATATTGACGGTAAACCGTTTTTAGTGAAGAAAATTGACAAATATACTGTGGAGTTCATACTCCCTGAAA
Organism: Elusimicrobiota bacterium; assembly: GCA_012515635.1. GTDB lineage: Bacteria > Ratteibacteria > UBA8468 > B48-G9 > JAFGKM01 > JAAYXZ01. Next base: position 3,983 of record JAAYXZ010000136.1, on the reverse strand, counting down.
AATTTGCCCCGTTTCTGCAACTTTTGAGTCAGGAGATACTGCCCGCCCATAAAATTAATCCTTTTCTTGAGGACGGGGTTTTCACCAGTTGGTGGGGTGTCAATGAAAAACCTGAAAATGCTGTCGGAACTGGACCTTTCAGGATAAAAGAATACAGACCCGCAGAATGGGTAATTTTAGAAAAAAACCCGTATTACTGGAAACAAGATGATAGCGGCAACTCGCTTCCTTATCTACAAAAAATTGTATTTCTTATAATTGCTGATGTAAATATGTCTTTATTGAAGTTTAATACAGGGGAGATTGATATTGTTTCGGTAAGGGGGCAGGATTATCCTTTGCTTGAATCATCTCAGGAAAAACAGAACTTTACAATATTCCAACTGGGCCCTTCTCTCGGTTCGGAATTTATTTCTTTAAACCAGAATGAAACATCTCCTTTGCCCGACTATAAAAAAGCATGGTTCAGAAACAGAAATTTCCGCAAGGCGATAGCATATGCGGTTGATAAAGAGAATATAATAAAAAACGTGTATGGTAGTTTCGCTATACCGCAATACGGACCCCTTAACATCTCCTCCGGTTTTTTTTATAATTCTTCCATCAACAAGACATCTTATAACTTAAAGGAAGTGGAAGAGATACTAAAGCAAGAAGGTTTTTACAGAAACAAAGGGGTTCTCTTTGATAAAGACCACAATCCTGTAGAGTTCACTATTCTTACAAACAGCAACAACTTTGAAAGGATTCAAATAGCAAGCATAATACAAGATGACCTGCAAGATTTAGGAATCAAGGTTAACCTGCTTCCTGTGGAGTTCAATACCCTTGTGACTAAACTCAGCATAAATAAGGACTGGGAAGCGATTATCATAGGGCTTACAGGCAGTATAGAACCGCATGGAGGCAAAAATGTCTGGCATACAACAGGGCATCTGCATATATGGAATCTGGACCCGGATGAAGGAAATATTGCCAATTGGGAAAAAGATATTGATGCTCTGTTTGAAGAAGGGGCGAAAGAACTTAACCCGGTAGAAAGAAAAAAAATATACGATAAATGGCAGAGGATTGTTTCTGATGAACTACCGTTGATATATACTGCAAGCCCTACGGTGATGACAGCAGTCAGAAACCGATTTGCAAATCTTAAGCCCAGCGTATATGGCGGAGTATTGCATAACATAGAGGAGATAAAAATCAAGTAGCGGATAACAGATAAATCGGGGAAGCAGGGTTATTGCAAATTTGATAATCCAAGATGGATTATCTTTAAACTTTAGAGATATTATTATGTATAGGTTAAGGGTCTTTTACAGAAAAGAAAATCTGGCAAGATTTATCTCTGAAAAAAACTTTCAGAGAATGCTTGAGAGAACATTGAGAAGAATGGATGTGCCGATGAAATTTACAGAAGGATTTAATCCGCATCCCAAAATGAGTTTTGGTCCTCCATTGCCCGTGGGGATAGCAGGGCTTAATGAACGATTTGATGTTTTTCTTATAAAAAAGATAGATATTAACTCGTTCATCAGTCAAAGCAGAGATATCCTCCCTGAAGGAATAGTTTTTTCACATACCAAGTGGATAGAGAAGGCAGCCCCTTCAATCCACAGCATAGATACATTTGCTAAATACATAATTGAGACAACGGAAAATACTGCGACAGAACCATTAGAAAAGATGGGAAAAATAACCGAACATACCGATAAAAGAATTGCGCTTTTGATAAGAGTTAACAACTTCTCTCATAAAGAACTGACAGGGTTATTGCTAAAAGGGGAGATAAAAAATATAACACGGGAAATATTATAGAATATTAGGAGGGGAAACAGAACAAAAGATATAGGAAAAATAGTCAACAGAAACAATTAAAAAAATTTATTAAGAGTTTCAAATTCAGGAGGATATATAGTGAAAGAAAAATTTAGATTGTTAATCAATAGGGAATGTTTTTTAACCCGCGCCGCCATTATGAGAGAAAACTATGTAGAATATCTGTTTGCGAGCAGACCTGACATACTCTCAGTCGGGAATATCTACAAAGGCAAAATAGAGCGGGTAATAGGCGGTCTTAATGCCGCTTTTGTCAATATAGGAGTATCTAAAAACGGTTTTCTTCCTTTTGAAAAAGAGGATACCATCTATCAGGCAGACGAGGTTGATGAACGCACACCGAAAAGGACAGAAAAACCATACAGAACAGGGGATAGCGTTATAGTTCAAATTGTCAGGCCGGGCACATCGGAGAAAGGTGTCAAACTGACTACAAAAATATCCATACCGGGCAGATTTATCATACTTATACCTAACTCTAACTTACGGACTATTTCAAAAAAAATAACTAACAAAACAGAGAGAGAGCGGCTTCTTGCTATCGCTAACAAAAAAATCACAGGCAATACAGGATTTATAATAAGGACTGCGGCTGAAAATAAGAATGAAAGATATATCGCAAGAGAGATTAAGATTTTGCTCTCTGTATGGAACAAAATCAGACGGTATGCAAAAGTAAAGACAGCCCCTTCTATACTGTGGCAGGAACTCCCACTCCATATAAATGTGATACGGGATTATGTTACATCCGAATTTAAAGAAGTGATTGTGGATGATGAAATAACTTATAAGGAAGTTAAAAAATATGTAAACTCTTTTGTCCCAGAGATGATTGGTAAACTTAGTTTGCATAAAGACAAAGAGACGCCGCTTTTCATGAAACACGGTACTGAAAGGAAGATAGAAGGGTATCTCTCCGACCGCGTATTTCTTCCTTCAGGCGGTTCATTGATAATAGAGGAAGGGGAGACACTTACCGCTATAGATGTAAACACAGGCGGCAGTGAAAAAAAGAGTTTTAAGGAGACAGTGTTTGCGACCAATATAGAAGCGGCAGAAGAGATACCAAGACAGATAAGGGGAAGAAATCTTGCAGGGCTTATAGTTGTGGATTTTATAGATATGAAAGGGGTAAAGGAAAATAACAAGGTTTTTAAAGCGTTGAATCAACATCTTGCTATGGACAAGGCAAAAACAAACATCCTCTCTATATCAAAACTTGGAGTAGTAGAGATGAGCCGCGAAAAAATGGACTTCAAACTATCAGACCTGCTGATGGATGTATGTGACAGGTGTAACGGTAAGGGGTATATTAAAAATATCTATTATTCTGCCATAAAATTCAAAAATGAAGTCTTAATGCATGCGGCTAAAAACCGCCGCAAAACAATATATGTTGATGTCTCTGAAACACTCTATGATTTCATTTACAAGAACAGACCATTGTATGCAATTTTAAAAAAGAATAAGATAAATTACAGAAAAAACCCATCGTTCAAAACTTATGAATTCAAAATAATAAACTAATGACCGGTTTTGACGGATTATTGGTAAAATTGTATAATTTATAAGCAACTGCAGGATTTTTTTGCTCTTGTGGTTATATTTCTTTACAGGTAAAAAACACAAAAAAGTTCTATCCAATGCTTTTAGAAAGGATGTGCTTATAGATATGGCAAAACGATATAAAGTAAATAGTTTACAGGGATATCAAAAGATAGTGAGTCCGGAAAACTCGGATATGAAAAATATCAGTTTTGCTGTAATAAAAAACCCTGCCAATGAAAAATTCAACGGCAATACAGGACCTGAAGAGAATGTCTTTATAATAACAAGGGGCGCTATAAAGTTTTATCTGGAAGATAAATTATGGGATGAACTTTCAAGAGAGGATGTGTTTCAGGAACCTCCTTCTGCGGTATATTTGCCGCCATATTCAAAATACTCTATAGAATTCATAGAGGACGGGGAGATATGTGTGGCAGGTTGTATAGCCACAGGAAAGTTTAGACCCCAACATATTGAAAAAAAACATATCAGGATTAAGAGGGCAGGGGAGAATATGTATTTAAGAAACTTTTCTGAGATAATCCCCGAGGATTTTTCTGCGGAAAAACTTATAGTGGGCGAAAACATTACAGACCCCG
>JAAYXZ010000017.1 GCA_012515635.1 Elusimicrobiota bacterium | reverse complement strand
TGCATATGTGCGGTATCCGTCTCCTTTGGAGGCGGTATGCGGTTAATAATGGCTTGTATCACATCCTCTATCCCCTGACCTGTCTTAGCAGAGACATATAGTATATCCTCTTCATTGATAGAGAAAGCGTTCTTCATCTCTTCTTTAACCCGTTCAGGGTCTGCGGAAGACATATCCATTTTGTTTATCACCGGGATAATAACAAGGTTGTTTTCTTTCGCAAGGTACGCATTAGCAAGTGTCTGCGCCTCAACACCCTGAGTGGCATCAACCAAAAGTATCGCCCCCTCACACGCTACAAGAGAGCGTGAAACCTCGTAGGAGAAATCCACATGACCTGGGGTATCTATCAGATTAAAGGTGTAACCGTTATACTCCATCCGTATCGCTTGCGCCTTAATTGTGATGCCCCGTTCCCGCTCCAGGTCCATTGTATCCAGCATCTGCTCCCGCATCTTTCTCTGCTCAATTGTTCCTGTTAAGGAGAGCAGGCGGTCTGCAAGCGTGGACTTGCCATGGTCAATATGCGCTATTATTGAGAAATTTCTGATTTTTTCAAGCATGGGACCCTATTTGTTCTTATGTTTTCTGTCTGTTTTTGGAGTTTATGAGATATAGGATAACACTGGCAATTTTTGGCGTCCTCTATATTCCTTTCTTTTACTCCATTATCAATTTCAACTCCTGCACAATTTTTTTATTAGGTTTTTACAGGCAGGATTTTCCCTCTTCTTTTCAAAAATATACGGTATATTATATCAATTTACGTTGAAAAAAGCAATTTACGGGACAACATTAAAGACCAAACTGACTATAAATCCTATGCCAAACGTCAGGGCGGATATACCTATAGTAATAGGCATCATCTCAAAAAACCTTTTTTTGAACGAAAGGTCCTTGGCCACCGATATATAAAAGGAGAACGCCAGTATAAGTATAATTGCGTTAAAGACCGTAACGGTTAAACAAAGATAAACATTCTTGAATATAAAATATGGACAGACAAGAATCACAACAGCAAAAATATAGGCAATACCTGTATAAAAAGATGCTTTAGCAGGATTCTTGTCGTAATTCTCTGTTTTGGTCGCAAGATATTCAGAAGCTGCCATAGAGAGCGATGCAGCAACACCTGTAATCAACCCCGTGACAGCTATCAGACGCACATTTTGAAGCGCAAGAGTGAATCCTGCCAATGCGCCGGTCAACTCAACCAACGCATCGTTTAAGCCCAATACCATTGAACCGACATACTTTAGCCGTTCTTCATCTATCATCCCAATAAGGTTCTTTTCATGCTCTTCTTCTTCCCTGAATATCTGTTCCACTTCAGGTATAACCGAAGCAATTTCTCTATAGGACTCGGCTGCTTTTTCTTCCCCCATCTCCATTAATTTTATGCCGAATGTTTTTCCTAAAACTTTTGCGATAAGAGAATAAAACCATATCTTTATTTTATCTGGCTTTACGTCTGTAGATGTATATTTTGCCAGTATTCCGTAGTGTTTCATCTCTTCACTTGCTATGCGGTTAAGGATCTCTTTATTTTCTGTATTTTGTGTCCTGCTCGCAATGTTTTTATAGATATGATATTCAGTGATTTCAGATTTTTGAAAGGCCTTCAGTTTTTTTATAATTGTTTCGTTAAACATATCCTCTCCTTTTTGGGTTTATTCAAATCTGTAAAATTTTCAGTTATTATTTATTGGACATCCTGAATATAGTAGAAACATAATAGCATATTTTTTTATAAAACGGATGTTTAAAATTAGATTGGGTTATATGGATTATTTTTGGGCTTATTTTTTCTGCCTGCTTTATCATCTCTTTATAAAAGAACAGCGCTATTAAAAAAAAGGGCAAGGGGCGGGATATTTGAACAATCAATAATAACCAGCCCCCTGAAATATTATACTTCTACGTAATGTGTTTCTGTAGCTATAAGAGTGTTATCTCTGTAATACTCAACTGTCACTGTCCTCATTTTCCCTTTAAGATTAGAAGGAGTGGCTATAATATCTTCTATTATTCCCTGCTCGGTCACCCTTGAATACTTCACGGCAGAATTCATCTCTGCCGCATCTTTTGCCGCTCTGGCAGCAACATCTTCTTTGGATTTGGCAACAGATTCTCTGCCTTCTATCTTTTGTCCTATCCATCCTCCTGCGGCGGCGCCCACAGTCGCTCCGATAATAGCGCCTCTCCAAGGGTTGCTTGAATCAATAACAACTCCGAGTATTCCACCTGTTATAGCGCCTACTGCTGCGCCTGTTTTTGTTCCTGTGGAAAGGGACTGGACAGTTGTGCAACCGCTTAAAATCAGACATACCAATAACAACCCTGCTATAAACTTGTTCATTCCCTCCCTCCTTATAATAAATTTACTTCACAACTGTAAATTGCACTCTTCTGACAAACGGCCATTCGGCTTTTGCTGCTTCAATTTCGCCTACTGCCTTTGTAGTTAACTGAGCGGCATTTACGCCTGCTTTTATCAGATAATCTTTTACAGCATTTACACGTCTCTCAGAAAGTTTAAGATTATAATCTGTAGCTCCTTCGGGTGATGCAGAGCCAACAAGCACAACCTTTACTGTCGGGTTTGCTTTAAGAACCGCTACATTTTCTTTCAATATCTGCGCGGCTACAGCAGTGATTTTAGCGCTGTCATAGTCAAAGCATACACTCTGCAAATTCATTACTAATATTTTCCCGGATGATTTTACTATCTTTTTAACCGGTTTTTCCTTAATTATCGGTGTTACCTTTTGTTTCCCTGTTCCTACAAATACATATCCTCTGTTACCCCACTGCTCGTTTTCCATGCCAGCGGGTATCTCTTCGGGCATCCACCAGAATCCACCTTTTTCTGCATCATAGACAGGTTCCTTTGTTGCGCCGGACTCTCCATACCATGAAAATTTTTCGGGCAAGGTTTCGCCCATAATCTTACCTGCAGATAACGCAAAAAGTCCTACTATTAATACTACTAACAACTTTTTTCCCCTTCTCATCATGATTCCTCCTTTTCCCGTTAAGGGATAATTGTTCCCTATAATTTAACCTTGTTTTTTACTTTCTGTCAACTGTCAATACTTTTTATTTATCTTTGCTCCAAGAAGGAGTAAAGGAATTAGTTTTTCCTGTTTTTAATATCCTTTTTTCACCTGTTATTATGTTGAGTATAACAAGAGAGGATGCCTTTGAGCGTATATCCGTGTATATAATGTGCCTGCTGTCAGACGCCCATGATATATCCTCAGAGCCAAGCCCTTCCCCAACAATTCTTGTCTCCTCTGTGGATACCTCATATATCGCCACTCCGTATCCCCCTTTTTGAAAGACATAGGCAATATAATTTCCGTCAGGTGAATATGCAGGTGATGTGGCATACCCAGAGATAAAACTGATTCTTTTCAACCGATGCCCGTCCTTCGTTGTTGTGTATATCTGCGGAGAACCGTATCTGTCCGACACAAAAGCGATAGTGGCGCCGTCAGGGGAAAAGGTGGGAGATGCATCCGTTGAATTGGATGATGTAATCTGCCTTTTAATCTTTCCGTCAAAATCTATAACATACACATCAGGTCTGCCGCTCTTGCTTAAAACCACAGCAATCTCCCCAGTATCTATAGACGGGGAAGCGCAGGCGTTAAGCCCCGGCTCTGAAAGGAGTGTCCTCTTTTCTCCGTTCTTCAGGTTCATTTTTACAAGTTTAGGCCATCCGCCTTCATAAGATATATAGAGTATCTCCTGAGGGTATGAGAGCCATCTCGGGTAGTGAACCATATAATCAGTGCTGGTAATCTGTTTCAGGTTCTCCCCGTCATAATCAACAGCATATAACTCGTATTTCCCTGTAGAGTTTGAAACAAAAAGTATTCTGCTGCGCGCAATCCCCTGCCTCCCTGTCAGTTGAAAAACTATCTCATCATTAACAGTATGCGCAAAGTATGAGGGGTTGCTGCCAGGTGAATAGTGTTTTTCAAAGAGTATCTTTTCATCAAGATTGTCTTCCAAAACCACCTTAATACCCTGCGACGTCTTTATACCTTGCAGTGTAATTGGGGTAATATACTTTGCCTTAAATACCTCGGGGTCTTCAACAAACCTTGCATCCTCTACGAAGAAATAACCTGAATACCCAAGGTCTCTCTTCAACGTTGAGAGAAACTTGTCCCAATAATTATCCTGCTCTGTCCCTAAAAGAAGGACTATCTCCGCCTTCTCCTGCAGGTTTTTGGTTATTTGCATAAAGACAGTGGAGCAATGCGCTTTGGAAACAAACAGCAGTAAAACACAGTAAATAATACTTATTCTTCTCATCCTATCCCTCCGTTTTGAAATCAATGATAATATCAAGATAGTTATGTGTTATTTCTACAGGAAACGAAGGCACATCTCTTGTTGATATGACCGCTTCAAGAACAGATTTATCAAACCTCGTATTTCCTGAACTTCTCTCAAGAGCAACATTCTCTATTTTTCCGTTTCTGTGTATCCTAAAAGATATTATTGCCGTCCTTTGTCCGATTATGTTGTCTGTTCTCCAATTCTCCTTGATTGTTTTATGGATAGACGAAAGATACCAGTCAGGGATACTCATTAAACTGGATATATTTATTTGCGCAGGGATGCGCTCTATCTTATCTATATTAACCACGGGTTTTTCACTCTGTTTGGAAACGGCGGGTTTCTCTGATGAAGAATTAGTTGTCTTTGCAATCAATGTCTCTCTATATTTTTCAGCAGAGAAAGCAGGGATTTCTCTTTGGACCGCCCTTTGGTTTGTTGTTGCATCCTCTTTCACATCGGCTGGTATATCCTTAGGCGGCGTCTCTTTTACTGCTTTGGGCAACTCTGCAGGTATTTGCTCCAACGGCTGGGAGATAACCTGCGGTGCGGGAAAAGCAGGAATATCAATGATTTGAACGGTAAAAAAATTATCTTTGTTTATCTGTTTTCTCATAGGGGATATA
>JAAYXZ010000135.1 GCA_012515635.1 Elusimicrobiota bacterium | reverse complement strand
TCTGAAATTTGGGTCGCTTTGGGTGTAAGTATTATAGGCGGATTGCTTGTAAGTTTCATAGTAACGCTGTTTCTTATCCCGATACTCTATACAATCTTTGAAGAAAGGATTCTCTCTAAGATACAAAACAAATGATGTTCATCTATAGACCATAAAGCAGTTTTATGCTATATTCTGTCTATCTCTGATGGATTCGGCGTCTTAATGACTAAAAACGTGGCATCCGCGTCACCTGTATTCTTAATCGACATAGGTGTTTGGTATTCCACCCGCAATAAGTCACCTTCTTTCAAATGATTCTGCTTACCATTTAAATCAACCGTTATCTTCCCTTTAAGAACAAGTATATGAACATTTGAATTAGCATTATGTTGCGGAACAACCTGCCCTTGCTTAAGCGCTAACTGCATAATCAGAAGATGTTTTTCGTCAACAACCTTCCGGTTGCCCATTCTGCTCTCATTGTACGGAATATTCTCTAATACATTCATTTTAATTCCCTCTCTTTTCTATATTTTCTATCCAGTTAAAGTATTTCTTCTATATTATAGCACTATAAGACCTTGTTTTTTTTGTCCGAATAATAAAAGAATGAAAAGTTCTATTTAAGGAAGTATAATATCCCTTGTTTTTCTATAACCATCCATCTATAAGAATAAAAAAATCTTGACTTATCCACATAAAATCGCTAAACTTATAAAAGAAAACAAGAGTCAAAATAGTTAGAAAAGTTATTCACAAAAAAGGAGGATATAATGAAAAAGATAGTCGCTGCTTGTTTGACGGTTATGTTATTAATTTTATTCACAGGTTGCCAGACACCATTGACAAGCTCCAGTTATCAACGGCAGGATGCAAGACAAATGCAGACAGTTTTCTTGGGAACAGTGCTTTCGGTTAACGATGTTACTATTGAAGGAAAACCTGGCGCTATCGGCACCATTTCTGGAGCAGCCGCAGGAGTAGCGATAGGGCAGAGCATAGGGCAGGGCACAGGCAAGACAGCCGCCACGATAATAGGAGGTGCCGCAGGAGCCATAGCAGGAGGAGTGGCAGAACAAAAGATAACAACAAAGAAAGGCATTGAAATAACCGTAAAACTGGATGACGGAAGAACAGTTGCGGTTGTCCAGGAACAATCACCAGGCGAGTTTTTCAAACCTGGCGATGCAGTGCAGATTTTACAAATGCAAGACGGCACAGCAAGAGTAAAACTCCAATAGATACACCTTAAAACGCTTTTTCCCTTGCCTTGAGGGGGAAGGACATTCTACATATATCTGCTCCTCCCCCTTGAGCAGTCCACCTCCATTCTCCTCCCTCTTGAGCAATTCCCCTCCATTCTCCTCCCCCTTGAGGGGGGAGGATTAAAGGTGGGGGTGAACAAACTTCTCCTCTTGTCTCTCATCCCTTTTTAGCAATATCTCTCCTCCCCTTGAGCAGTCCACCTCTATTCTCCTCTCCCTTGAGGGGGGAGGATTAAAGGTGGGAGTGAACAAACTCCCCCTACAAATAAACATCTTTAACACAAATCTTGACTTAAACAGAAATTACATTTAATATACTCCTATAAACAGGAAAACACACTTATGATAGCAACTATAAATCTTTTGATTCATAGAATCGGTTCATTAGTTTGCCATCAATCACCAACCAGAACAATTCTTGTAAACAATATTCCCTTACCTTTGTGCGCCAGATGCACCGGCATCTATCTTGGCTTTCTCATAGGAACGTTATATCAGTTTATCTTGTGGCGTTGCCATCTAAAAAAATTGCCTGTTCTAAAAATATCCATACTCTCCATTATCTTGCTTATCGCATTAATTTTGGAATCTATAGGTTCGTATTTTGGTTTTTGGACATCACACCAAAACATAAGATTAATATTGGGATTGTTAGGCGGCTCATCTATTTCTCTGTTTCTTATCCCTATCTTCAATTTCACTCTTTTTATCAAAGAAACAAAACAAAAAGAGGTTGGTTTATCCGAATGGAAAGAATATATACAATTAACTCTTATTTTAGGTTTAATATCTTTTTTGATAACATCAGGTATTAACAAATTAATACTATATTACATTTTTGCTATTTTAAGTGTTTTCGGGTCTATATTGTTATGCTATATTATAGCTATAACAATTATATTTCGTGTTCATCAAATTTTTTATGAACATCTTACACAAAGGAGGGATAATGCGGTTAGATAATAAAGTAGCAAATTGGGTTGTATTAATAATAGCAATTCTTTCTTTTAGTTTCATTCTTGGATGCATAAACGGAAACCATAGTAGTTCGCCGATTACAACACCTCTCAAAACGATTTCGGCAGGAAATCATTACACGGTGCAAATAGACCAAAACGGAACTCTATGGGCATGGGGATATAATTACTACGGACAACTCGGT
>JAAYXZ010000134.1 GCA_012515635.1 Elusimicrobiota bacterium | reverse complement strand
TTTATCCCAATATCCTTTTCCAGCAGAGAGAGCAAATCCTTCCCCTGCATTTTAAACTTCTTTGCCAGGTCTCTTACTTTCATTATTATCCTTTTTGGGTTGTTCTCTGTACTGCTTTGCTTTTGTGATTAACAATTCGGCCGTCTCTTCATCAATAGACGGTATCTTTGTAAGTGTCTCAATATCTGCATCTGCAAGTGATTTTATTGAATTATAGCCGTTCTTTGCCAGTTCTGTGATAATCTTTTCATCAATTCCCTCTATTACGGAGATGGCGGGTTTATCCGGTCCTTCATGCTCGCTTTCCCTTATAATTCTTATGTCCCACCCGGTAAGTTTTGATGCCAACCGCACATTCTGCCCTCTTTTACCGACAGCAAGGAATACTTGGCTGTCTTCAACAATCACGGTGGCTATCTTTTTCTTCTCATTTAGAATGACTTTTTTCCCTTTAGCGGGGCTTAAGGAGTTTAATATGTATTTGCTTATGTCTTTGTCCCATAGTATGATTTCAGCCTTTTCTCCGCTTAACTCCCGCATTATATTCTTTATTCTCCCTGCCTTCTCTCCTAAACATGTTCCGACAGGGTCTATCTTCGGGAGAGTGGAGGAGACAGCGACTTTTACCAGGTCCCCTGGAAACCTCGCAATATCTTTGATATTGACAGACCCGTCCGCTATCTCGGGAATCTCTTTCTCTAAAAGACGCCGCACGAAATCAGGATGTGTTCTGGAAAGAATTATCTGATATATACCCTTGTTAGGTTTCCTGACTTCAAGGATATAAGCATTTATAGGATGCCCTACTTTGAAGTAGTCGCTGTCCAGTTTATGGAAATGGGGCAGAAGCGCCTCCGCTTTCCCCAAAGAAACCACGATATTGTTATCTTCAAACCGTTCAACCCTGCCGCTTATCATGGTCCCTTCCAAATCGCTGAATTCATTATAGACCGTTGATTTTTCTGCTTCCTTCAACCGTTGCATAATTACATGTTTCGCTGTCTGCGCTATTATGCGTTCCCAAGGGAAGGACGGCGGAGGGATGACCTTACCCTTTTCATCAAGAAACCGAAGGTCTCCTGTTTCCGGGTCTATCTTTATGCTGATATTTTCGTCCAAGTTAGCTTTTTTTCGATATACGGTCAACAGTCCGCTTTCAAGCGCGGAGAGCAAAAACTCCTTGTCTATCCCTTTCTCTTTTTCCCAGTAATCGAATAAAGCTATCAACTCTTTGTTCATCCATTCCACCTCCGTTCTTTATTTTACGAACTTTTGGGGAATTAGTCAATAATATAACTAAAAGTTGAGAGACGGAAACCTAACTAATAAGCCAAAAGCATAATACGGTTTTTTGTTATTCAAAATACCTTAATCAATCAATGTTTTGCGTAGTATAAGATTAGGGAGTAAAAAGGGAGAATGGTATAATAATTAGTGATAAAGTCAAAAATTAAAAGTTAAAGCGAAGGCATAAATGGAATGGAAACCACATGACAGGGGATTTATCGGAGGCAATACTGTTGAGATACGCAGTATAAAAATCACGGACCATCAGGGGCGGAGGAGAAGGTTCAGAGTGTCCACTGTAAGGGAGCCGGCGGGCGATTTTACCAAAATGCCTGCGGAGGCGCGGCTCTTTAAAACGGAGAACGGACACATCGGAGCGCTTATAACAGGTAAATACGGCGGTTATGTGAAGGTTGGAAAAACTATAGCGGTTCAGCAGAGTTTTTCTATTCCGTTAAGCGGACTAAGCAAATTGCCTGTCAAGAAAATCCTTAAGGGGACATATATAGAATTGATAGAATTAGATGGAATAGTTGTGGGGATAGAGAGATGAAGGATAAAAAAATAACACCTGACGAGATTCTGAATAAACTGAAAGATTTTTCAAAGAGACGGGATATAACCATATATCTTGTAGGCGGACACATAAGGGACAAGTTGCTTCGCAGAAAAAGCAATGATATTGATATAGTGATGGAGTCCGATGCGCTTGCTTTTGCAAAGCAGTTTGCCGCCAAATATAATTTTCCGACACCTGTCTTTTATGGCAGGTTTGGAACAGCAATGATAGAGGTCTCCGGAATAAAGATTGAGTTCGCCACAGCCAGAAAAGAGAGTTATCCTGAAAACTCAAGGAATCCGTATGTCCAAAACGCCACTATAGAGGAGGATTGCGCCAGAAGGGATTTTACGATTAACGCCATAGCCCAGAATCTATCTACCGGCGAGATTATTGATTTTTTTAACGGGCGTGAAGATATTAAAAAGAAGATAATAAGAACCCCTGTATCTCCTGATAAGACCTTTTATGATGACCCGTTAAGAATATTAAGAGGCATACGGTTTGCGACAAGGCTAAGGTTTGAGATAGAGAAAGAGACGCTGGAAGGTATGAAAAAAAATGTGAATCGGCTCTCTATTGTCAGTATTGAGCGGATATCAGACGAGATATTGAGGACATTGGAAGCAAAAAAGCCGTCAAAGGGTTTTTATCTGATGGATGAAGTAGGCGCTTTGGATATAATCCTGCCTGAGGTTGCCCTGCTAAAAGAGAAGAGAACAGAACATCCGTGCAAAGACCTTTTTATGCATACTTTGACTGTGCTTGACAATGTCAGCGCTCACACAAACAATATATATCTCAAAATGGCAGCGTTGCTTCATGATATAGGGAAGCCCGCAACATTGCAGGTTATAAACAAGAAGGTGAGTTTTCATAGGCATGAATTTGTCGGGCAGAGAATGGCATATAGGGTCTGCAAGCGGCTGAATATTGCCGAAGACAAAGGCAAGTTTATCGGCAGGATGATAAGGTTTCATCTCAGGCCGCATCTTCTTGCCAAAGAAGACCCGTCAGATAACGCGCTTAGGAGATTTATAAGGGAAATGGGAAAAGATATAAGACCGCTATTCGCTCTTGCGAAGGCGGACCTTACCAGTAGTAATCCCATTAGAGTGAAAAGGGCGCGTGAAAGGTTGATATTGCTGGAAGAACGCGTAAAAGAAATCAACAAAAAAGATAAGTTAAGTTCTTTCAAATTGGCTATTGACGGATATGCTATAATGGAACTATTCGGTATTTCGCAGGGCAGGGAAGTGGGAAAAATAAAGCAAAATATTGAGTCCCTTATCCTTGACGGAGTTGTGAGAAACAGAAAAAGAGACCTCATAAAATACATAAAAGAGAACAAGGATTCACTGTTAACATCTGCCTCTGAAAGAGAAAAATGAAGAAAAGCTTAGATATTTTATGGGCGCCTTGGCGGGTGTCATATATAACACAAAACAAAAAAAACAAAGGATGTTTTTTGTGCAAGGCGTTGAAGAGCAAAGACGACAAAAAAAACTTTGTTCTATACAGGGGTAAAAACGCCTTTGTTATTTTCAATATATATCCATATAATAATGGCCATCTTATGATTGTTCCGAACAGGCATACGGCCATTATAGAGAAGATAAAGGAAGAAGAGAGCAAGGAGCTGTTCTTTCTTTTACAGGCATCCACCAGGATAATAAAAAAAGTTATAAAGCCAGCAGGGTTTAATATCGGTATTAACCTTGGCGCATATGCCGGCGCCGGTGTTGCAGGGCATCTGCATATCCATATAGTTCCCAGATGGAAGGGGGACGCCAACTTTATGCCTGTAATAGCGGATTCCAAAGTTATTTCGCAGTCACTTGAGGAGTTATATAATCGCTTATATCCGGAGTTTAGGGAGTTGACGAGATGTACATAGCGGATTTCCATATCCATTCAAAATACAGCCGCGCTACCAGTAAAGATATGGACCTTGCCGAACTTATCAGATGGTCCAAACACAAAGGTGTCAATCTACTTGGGACAGGCGATATTACGCATTTCCTGTGGTTTCATGAACTTTCCCGCTGTCTTAAAGAGACCGATAGGGATGGAATATATAACTGTGACGGCACGGATTTTATCCTTACAGGCGAGGTATGCAATATCTTTGAGGACAAGAAAGGGAAGGTAAAAAAAATACACCTTCTTATCTTTCTCTCTTCATTTGCTAAGGCATCAAAACTCAACAGAAATCTTGAAAGATATGCAGACCTTAATGCAGACGGCAGACCTATATTGCATATGGATGTAAGGGAGTTTATAAGGGTGTTCAAGGACAGCGATGAGGATGGGTTTATAGTCCCTGCCCATATATGGACGCCGCATTTCTCGTTATTCGGTTCTAATTCAGGATTTAACTCGCTGTATGAGTGCTTCGGGGATTTCACAGAAGATATTTTCGCTCTTGAAACGGGTTTAAGCAGCGACCCTGAGATGAATTGGGCAGTATCATCTCTTGATAACTGCGCTTTTATTTCAAATTCGGATGCGCATTCTCCATCCAAGATAGGAAGAGAGGCAAATGTATTCTCCGGCAGATTTGATTTTCCTGAACTAAAAAGAATACTGCAAGATAAAGATACCGAAAAATTTCGTTTAACCGTTGAATATTTTTCGGAGGAAGGCAAATATTATTGCGACGGGCACAGAAACTGTAAGATATGTATGTTCCCTGAAGAGACGAACAAGAATAATAATATCTGTCCTGTATGCGGAAAAAAGATGACCATAGGCGTAATGAACCGTATCTATGAACTCTCCGACAGGAATTATGGGGAGAGGCCTGCTAAGTTTATCCCGTTTCGGAAGATGGTTCCTCTTATCCAGATTATTGCGGGTGTTTTTCGTAAAGATGTGAATTCACGGGCAGTAAAAGATAAATATGTAGAGATAATAGGACGAAACGAGCCGGAATTCACGATACTCTTTGAACTCCCTGAAGAAGAATTAAGAAAAAGGATAGATGGCGATATTGTGGATGGAATATATATGGTCAGGGAAGGGAGAATAAATATTGTTCCGGGCTATGATGGAGAATTCGGGAAAGTGGAGATACCCTGTAGAACTTCTCAAGTTAAAAACGAGCAGACCCTTTTTTAGTTCTCTCTACAGGAGTTTCGTCAGGCGAGAAGACATTTTGTTTTTTAAAATCCTTTCAATATATCTTTTGCCTTTTACTCTGTTGTATTTGGCTGTTATATACCTGAAAAAATGCTTTATACGGGAAAATAAACTGAGTGTTCCCGTTATAAGTGTGGGGAATATAACTGCAGGCGGGACAGGCAAGACGCCGCTTGTGATGTATATCGCTGAATTTTTTCAGAGGCAAGAAAAGCGTGTTATAGTCGCTTGTTCGGGGGGGGCGGAAAGAAAGAAGATAGCCCGCGGGATAAAATTGGAAGATGAAGCGTTGATGGTGAAAAAGAATTTTCCGAAGGCAATTCTTACTGCCAAAAAGAGCGGAGCGATAAAGAAAGAGATTTTCGGAGACAACAAAGAGATAGTTATACTTGATGACGGGTTTCATTGCCATTGTTTTTATAAAGACCTTAATATCCTGCTTGTAGATATGACAAACCCTTTTGACAATAATATGGTGTTGCCATCAGGACTTCTCAGGGAGCCGAAGAGGGAACTGCAACGAGCGGATATCTTCGTGCTTAGCCATTATAATGCGTCGGATTCTCTGAATTATGGCAGATATACCAAATACCTGCAACAATTCAAAAAACCGATATTTACAATGGAGTATAAAATAGAGTCCTTGAGAAACAACGGGCAGGAGATATCTCCGGCATCTGTTAAAAATAAAGTAGTACTTTCATTTGCGGGGATAGGGCATCCATTCAACTTTTTCTCCTTGTTGTCCGCATTATCTCCCTCAAAGATATATGGGGTTATATATCCTGACCATTTCTGCTACAAAAGACAGGATGTGGCGGAACTGGAAGATGCTTTTTTAGAAAAAAAGGCAGAGTTTCTTATAACGACAGAAAAGGATTATGTGAAACTAAAAAGATATGAATGGAGAGTCCCTGTTTCTTATCTGCGGATAAAACCTATGTTGAAAAACATAAACGGAGACGGGTTTGACACATTGCTATTGGATATTGTAGAATAATCCGTCTATTAAAACCCAAAAAGGAGGCCAAGACAATGTCTTTTTCACCCAACAAATTTATAACAGAGAAGACAAGAGAACTGAAAGACAAAATCGGTGATCACAGAGCGATTATAGCAACATCAGGCGGTGTTGACAGCGTGGTTTGCGCGATACTTGCAAAGAGGGTTCTGGAGAAAAACAGTGTTGTGCTTTTTCTTGACAATGGATTGATGAGAGAGGGAGAGGCCGCAGAGGTTAAAAGTTTTTTTGACAAAATGGGTACAAACATAGAGATATGGGATGTGGAGATAAAAGAGCGTTTTTTTGAGGCGCTTAAAGGTAAGAGAGACCCTGAAGAAAAACGGATTGCCTTCAGGGATACTTTTTATAAAACATTGGGGCAGGCGGTAAAGAGTTACTCTGTGGACTTTCTCATACAAGGGACTATTGCAACGGATATAATAGAGACGCAAAAAGGGATAAAGACACAACATAATGTCTTGTCTCAGATAGGGGTTAATCCATCCACTTTCGGACTCAAGGTAATTGAGCCGTTAAAGGAACTCTATAAACCTCAGGTTAGAGAGGTCGCAAAAAAGTTGGGCTTGCCAAACAAGTTTGCGGAAAGAAAACCCTTCCCGGGTCCTGGACTTGCAACACGGATAATAGGAGAGGTTGTTCCCGAAAGAGTGGAAAAGATAAGGAAGGCAACACAGATAGTAGAAGATATCATAACAGGAAAAAGCGTGTTTCAGGTATTAGCGGTTTTGCTCTCAGATAAAGCCACAGGGATGGTAGGCGGCAAAAGGGTCTTGGGCGATATTATCGCCATACGGGCGGTTGAGTCAAAGGATGCAAGGACAGCGAACCCCTCTAAACTCCCATGGGCAACGCTCTTTAAGGTAAGAGACAAGATTCTCAAGGAAGTTCCTGGAGTGGTAAAGGTTGTGTATGATATAACACCGAAGCCGCCCAGCACCATAGAATATATTTAATACAGTTTCAGCCAAAGGCATAAAAACTATGGAAGAAAACTGCGGAGTGTTTGGGTTATGTAGCGTAGATAAAAAGCATGTTGTTGAAGATATCTATTATGGCATATTTAAACTTCAGCATCGCGGTCAGCAGTATTGTGGTATGGCAACATCTTCCTCCAGCAATATCCGCATT
>JAAYXZ010000133.1 GCA_012515635.1 Elusimicrobiota bacterium | reverse complement strand
TGTGATTTCATCAAGGAACTGCGCCCTGATAATACAGCCGCCTCTCCATATTTTCGCTATCTCCCCCAAATTCAGATTGAAGTTATATGTTCTTGAAGCCGCCTGCAATAAAGCCAATCCCTGCGCATAGGAAGAGATTTTAGCGATATAAAGAGCGTCATGTGCTATATTTACTATCTCTTTCTTATCCCCTGAAAACATTTCTCCTGACGGAGTGTTCAACATCTTAGCCATCTTCAAACGTATATCCTTGTCTTGAGACATCTCCCTTGAAAAGACCGCAGACGCTATGGTGGGAATAGGAACAAGCAACTCAAGGGCGCTTTGAACAGTCCATGTTCCTGTCCCTTTCATTCTTGTTATATCCGCAACGATATCCACAAGATACCCATCACCTGCTTTGTGTTTTTCTATCATGCTGTCAGCTGTTATCTCTATAAGATAAGAACGCAGAATATCATCTTTCCCGTTCCAATCTGCCATGATATCTGCTATCTCGCCTGAATTCATTCCGAGTCCTTTTCTGAAGAACCATGCGCATTCACCGATTAACTGCATATCTCCGTATTCAATGCCGTTATGTATCGTTTTAACAAAATGTCCTGCGCCGTCAGGGCCGATGTATGTTACACAGGGTTCGCCATCCTCTGCTTTTGCAGAGATATCTGTAAAGATGTTTTCAACAAGTTTGTATGCCTCTTGCTGTCCGCCAGGCATAATCGCAGGTCCTTTTAATGCGCCTTCTTCTCCTCCTGAAACGCCTGTTCCTATAAAGAGTATGCCTTTCTCCTGAAGCATATTATTTCTTCTTATCGTATCCTTAAAAAAGGAGTTCCCCCCGTCTATTATAAGGTCTCCCTTGTCTATCATCGGTATAAGTTTCTCTATGAAACTGTCTACAGGAGCGCCTTCCTTTACCATTAGCATAATTTTTCGCGGTTTTTTCAGAGAATCTACGAAGTTCTGAAGTTCATATGCAGGAATAACGTTTTTGTTCTTAGCGGGTCCTTCCGCAAAATTTTTTGTCTTTGATTCCGTTCTGTTGAACACAGCAACAGTATAGCCCCTGCTCTCTATGTTTAGCGCAAGGTTTTTACCCATTACTTCCAGACCTATTACTCCAATATCAGCCCTCTTATCCATTTTATTCCTCCATATTGTTTATACTCCTGCAAAAGCGTTGAAACCGCCGTCAACAGGTATCACGGTGCCTGTTATAAATTGTGATGCATCTGAGGCAAGGTATATGATAATGCCTGCAAGGTCGGATGGTTCCCCGAATCTTTCCATAGGAGTATGAGAGATAATTAGTTTTCCTCTCTCTGTTAACTTGTTTTTGTCATCAAGTAGAAGATATCTGTTTTGTTGTGTCAGAAAAAATCCCGGAGCGATAGCATTAACCCTAAGTTTAGTGTTATATTCCTGCGCAAGATGCACTGCAAGCCACTGAGTAAAATTACTTACCGCCGCTTTTGCCGCTGAATATCCGGGTATTTTAGTCAGGGGTTTAAAAGCGTTCATTGAAGAGACATTGATAATAGAACCGCCTTGCGGGTTTTTAGCCATCTCTTTACCAAAGACCTGACTGGGTAGTATTGCGCCCCCAAAGAGATTGAGCGCTATAACTTTTTCAAGCGCTTCAAGCGGTAGGTCAAAGAAAGAGAGGGTCTCGGATGTAGTCGCTTCTTTAACATTGCCGCCTGCGGCATTTACAAGAATATGAATTGTCCCCGTCTCAAATATCTTTTCTGCGGTATCTTTTATGAGATTCTTGTCCATAACATTCAAAAACCAGCCATCTGCTTCAATCCCTTCTTTTTGGAGCGTCTCTGCCGTTTCCTTGTAATTTTTTATATCACAGATAGAAATCTTAGCCCCTGCTTTTCCAAGGGCTCTTGCTATCTCCGAGCCAAGTATTCCGCCGCCGCCGGTAATTACTGCGTTTTTACCTTTTAGTGAAAATAAATCTGTTTGATGCTCCATTTTTACCCCCTACCCAGTCATATGTTTTTTGTTAATAAACTTATAGGCGGGATGTATAGCCGATATTGTTTTTCGTGTATTGCCAGCCATAACCCATAGGTAATACATCTGGTGTTTGGGCGCAACGCAGATAGGATGATATCCTTTAGGTATTGTGACTACTTCATCTTTTTTAATAAGATAAATTATGTCTTCTATGTTGTTAAATATACGTATTGACCCAAACCCTGTATCAGGGGTTATTTTGAAAAAACACAGTTTTTCAAGCGCTGTCTCTTCGGGAGGGTTGTCCGTGTCGTGTTTGTAAGGTGGATAACACGCCCAGTTGCCGGGGTCTGTAATGGTTTCGCCCACTATA
>JAAYXZ010000132.1 GCA_012515635.1 Elusimicrobiota bacterium | reverse complement strand
TGAGGGACTGGATAGCAAACTTTGACACTACCCATTATGTTGTCGGTTCTGTTGTCGGTCCGCATCCCTATCCGGAGATAGTGAGGGATTTCCAGAGAGTTATAGGCAAAGAGACAAAAAGACAGATACTTGCAAAAGAGAAGAAGTTGCCGAACTATTTGATTGCCTGCGTGGGCGGCGGAAGTAATAGCATCGGTCTGTTCCAGCCCTTCTATAAGGATAAGGGTGTAAAATTTATCGGAGTGGAAGCAGGCGGGGTAGGTATAAACACATTAAAACACTCTGCTACCATTAATCGGGGGAGCAAAGGGATGTTGCACGGGAGTTTTTCGTATCTTTTGCAGGACAGGTACGGACAGATAACCGAGACACACTCTGTTTCGGCAGGGCTGGATTATCCCGGAGTTGGACCTGAACACGCATTTTATAAAGATACAGGCAGGGCGGAGTATGTTTACGCTACGGATAAGGAGACGCTTGAGGGCTTTCATATATTGAGTGAATCTGAAGGGATTATTCCTGCGCTTGAGTCATCGCATGTAATCGGCTGGCTTATCAAAAACAAAAAGAGGTTTAAGAGAAGCGATGTTATAGCGGTATGCCTTTCAGGCAGAGGCGATAAAGATGTGGCGGAGGTTGCATCCATAGAAGGAGCGATGTAGAGACAGATGAACAGGATAGACGAGAAATTTAAGGAGTTAAGGGAGCGGGGGGACAAGGCGTTGATTGCCTATTTTACAGCGGGGCTTCCTTCTGTGAAAGAAAATATTGATATTATCATCAAGGCAGAAGAATCGGGCGTGGATATAGTGGAGATAGGCGTCCCTTTCTCCGACCCTATCGCTGACGGACTTATCATACAACATGCATCCCACATCTCAATGGAGAAGGGCATAAATACAGATATTGTGTTTGAGATATGCAGAGAGTTGAAAGAGTCTGTTAAGATACCGTATCTGCTGATGACTTATTATAACCCTGTCTATAAATACGGGATAGTAAAATTTTCAAAAAAATGCGCAGAGACAGGCGTTTCAGGGGTTATCATCCCAGACCTTCCCTTTGAAGAGAGCGGTGAGGCGCAGAACGCTTTAAAGAAAAAGAATATACACCTTATAAATTTTTTAACACCTTTTACGCCTGATAAACGCGCAGAAAAAATAATAAAGAATTCGGAAGGGTTTATTTATTTTGTCACGGGAGCAGGTGTTACAGGGCCCAGAGAGCATTTTTCAGAAGAGATGTGGGAGAAACTTAAAGTTTTACGAAAATTGTCAGATATTCCGGTAGCGGCAGGTTTTGGCATCTCAGGGACAGCGCAGGTGAAAGAGATAAAAAAAAGCGTGGACGGGGTTATTATAGGAAGTTTTTTTGTAAAAAAAATTTTAGATGGTAAAATAAAAGAACTATGGAAAGGAATAAAAGAGATAAAAAAAGTTCTGGTAAGGGAAAATTAACGAAGATAGTTCTTGTTATTATTTGTCTTGCAGTCATAGGCGCGGGTGTTAATTTCTATATCAACTATATTGAAGAGCAGAAACGACTTAAGGAACTTGCCGAAAAACAGAGACAAGAGGAATTAGATTTAGAAAGACAGCGGAAGTTCATGGAAGAGAAGCAGCTGGAGTTTGACAGATTAGTTGCGGAGATGAAGAGGTATTATGAGGCGGGGGATTTTGCCAAAGCAAGAGAGATAGCGCAGAGAGCGCTGGAACTTGCAAACCAGTATGGTTTCAATACTGATGAAATATATCGGATACTCCGTCTTATGGATATAGCAGAATATACACAAAGATTGAAGGAACTTGAAAAACTGAACGAAGATATCTATAAATATTCTTATGTAAGGGAAGAGGTTAATAAAATCCCTTCAATGGCGGAGTTGGAGTCATTAAAGACCAGAATACGGAAGAAGACCTATTTAAACGAGTATATGGTGAATCTTATACTTGCAAAAGAAAATGCTGTTAAGGGTATGGAAGCAGAGAATCCGCTCTATTATTATCTCATAAGCCGAGATTATCTTGATAAGGCAATGGCTCTCCGCACAGCGCATGGCTTTGTTGTTTCTTCCGAAGAAGATGCAATAAGAATACAGCAGAGAGAGTTATTCTTTTATTCAGAAAAGATAAAGGATGATACTATCCCATCCACGCTATAACTGATGGAGAAGAGAACTATAAGCATAGGAGTTGTTGGGTGTGGAACCGTCGGGGCTGAGGTTATCAAGTCGCTTGCCAGAAAAAGAAAGTCACTTAAAGAAAAAACTGGCCTTGATTTAGCGGTCTCCAAGGTCTATGATAAGGATACTAAAAAGCGCAGTTTATTCCCCTCTCTTTTTACTTCTAATCTTAAAGATATAACAGAGTCATCGGATATAGATATAGTGGTAGAACTTATCGGCGGGACTGATGCCGCTTTTGAAGTAATCAAAAAGGCGTTAAAGAATGGGAAATCAGTGGTTACAGCCAATAAGGCGGTAATCTCCGATAAGGGAAAGATGTTGTTTCCTCTT
>JAAYXZ010000131.1 GCA_012515635.1 Elusimicrobiota bacterium | reverse complement strand
TAGTGTCGTCTTACCATGGTCTACGTGACCTATTGTGCCTATGTTTACGTGTGGCTTTGTCCTTACAAATTTTTCCTTAGCCATTTCTTGTTCCCTCCTTTTAGGGTTCCTGTTTTTATAATTTATAAGCTGCTGATGGGAATCGAACCCATGACCCCGTCCTTACCAAGGACGTGCTCTGCCTCTGAGCCACAGCAGCACGTGTGAAAAACATATATTATAACAGCTTTTTAATATATGTCAATAATAAAGAGCGGGAAACGGGATTTGAACCCGCGACTTCGACCTTGGCAAGGTCGCACTCTACCGCTGAGTTATTCCCGCATAACATAACTCCAAAACTTCATACTTGCTACATTTATTTTATTACTATTATATCTTTTCAGATAGAATTGTCAATCTCCCCTGTGATTTTTAAAAAATCATCAGGAACAGGGGCTTTAAATTCGCATCTCTCTTTTTTTGTGGGGTGATATAAGGATATCCTGTAAGAATGAAGGGCTACCCTTGATATTAAATCAGAGGCAACACCATATTTAGTATCTCCTATTATAGGATAACCCGAATGTGAAAGAGCCAGACGTATTTGATGTGTTCTCCCCGTAATCGGTTTTACTTTGACGAGTGTTAGGTCTTCCATATATTTTACAACCTCTATGATAGTAATTGTTTTTTTTCCTTTTAGATAATGCACTTTCATTTTTGTATAGTTGCTTTTATCGGGTGAGACAGTGAATTCCATCCTTTTCTTCAAAGGAACGAACCTCCCTTTTACAATAGCAAGATATTCCTTCTTCACAATGCGGTTTTTAAACTGAACAAACAAGTCATTCCAGGCGCTCTCTGTCCTTGTAAAAACCATTACCCCTGAGGTCTCTTTATCTAACCGATGGACAACACCGGGTCTTAGGGATTTATTCTCGTTGTAGAGAGAGTAGTTTTTCAAAAGAAAATTCACTACCGTTCCGCTTCTGATTTTTTCTGTCGGATGTGTGAGAATTCCCGCAGTTTTATTTATTACTATGATATCGCTGTCGCTGTATATTATATCCAGTTGAAAATTTTCCGGGTAGATTTTATTTTCTGCGGACTTATAAAAGGACGATTCTTTTATTAGGATGTCATCCCCTGCTTTAAGAAGATATGAGGGCTCTACTCTTTTATCTTTTACAAGAATTGAGCCATCTTTCAATAACTGTTTTACTGATTCTCTTGAAAGTTTAAAGCAATCTTTAATATATAAATCAATCCGTTCTCTTTCTTTTCTCTGGTATATTAGTTTTTTATTCACATATAAAATAAGGTTTTATCTGTTTTAGTTTTTAAAATCATGATGCGGATTTATATGGTTTTTAACCTTTGCTTTTTGACCTTTTTATAATGTCGTTGGCTATAAAATTCCGCTGCACCTGGTTTGTTCCTTCGTATATCTGAGTTATTTTTGCATCACGGAACATTTTTTCTACAGGGTATTCTTTCATATATCCATAACCGCCGAAGACCTGTATTGCATCTGTAGTTACCTTCATCGCCACATCAGAAGCAAGAAGTTTACACATTGCAGAATATCCTGAATAGTTTTTACAGCCGGCATCAATGTTCTTTGCTGTCTGATAAATCAATGCCCTTGTTGACTCTATCTGCGTTGCCATATCTGCAAGAATGTGTTGAACCGCCTGTAAAGAGCTTATCGGCTGTCCAAACTGTTTTCTCTGCCGCGAATACTCTACTGATGCCTCAAATGCGCCCTGCGCTATTCCAAGCGCCTGAGAAGCTACTCCCGGTCTGCTTGCATCAAAGTTTTTAAGCGTAATAATGAAGCCCATGCCTTCCTTCCCAAGTAAATTTTCAGCAGGGACCTTACAGTTTTCAAATACAAGTTCTCTGGTAGCGGAAGCCCTTATTCCCAATTTGTTCTCTTTTTTGCCGAACTCAAATCCTTCCGTCCCTTTTTCCACTATAAAAGCGCTTAACCCCCGCGGTCCTTTTGTTTTATCAGTAGTGGCTATAATAACATATATCTCCGCCTCTCCTCCATTGGTAATCCATTGCTTTGTACCGTTAAGCACATAATAGTCCCCTTCTTTTTTAGCGGTAGTATTTAAATTGGTAATATCGCTGCCTGCTTCGGATTCTGTAACACCGAAAGCGGCCAATTTTTCCCCTTTTGCAATCGACGGCAGATATTTCTTTTTCTGTTGCTCGTCTCCGAAGAGAAGGATAGGGAAAGTCCCCAAAGCAGTCCCTGCATAAGCAAGAGATATACCGCCGCATACCTTGCTTAATTCTTCTATCGCAAGGCATAGTTCAAATATACCAAAGCCCATTCCATCATATTCTTCCGGAAGATATACGCCAAAAAGGTCTGCATCTGCGAGCGCTTTCACCACATCCCACGGAAACTGCTCTTTTTCGTCATATTCAGCCCTGACAGGCAATATCTTCTCTTCTGCAATTCTTTTTGCAAGGTCTTTTACTAACTGCTGCTCTTCTGTAAGAAAATAATTCATTTATTCTGCCTCCGTTTGTTATCCAGTAAATTTTTTAAGAACCAGTGTTATATTATGTCCCCCGAAACCAAATGAATTAGAGATAGCCACATCTATATTTTTTTCTATTGCTTGGTTAGGAACATAATTCAGGTCGCACTCAGGGTCGGGAAACTCATAATTGATTGTAGGCGGAACAATACCTTCTTTAATTGTTAGCGCTGTTGATATAAATTCCACAGACCCAGAAGCTCCAAGCAAATGTCCTATCATTGATTTGTTCGAACTTATAGGAATTTCATACGCGCTCTCCCCGAATAATCTTTTTATGGCTGCTGTTTCGCTTTTATCGTTAAGGGGAGTGGATGTCCCGTGCGCATTTATATAATCTACATCTTCCCGCGCCATACCCGCATTTTCCAAAGCATATTTCATTGAAAGAGAAGCGCCTTTCCCTTCAGGGTCCGGAGCGGTAATATGGTGCGCATCGCAACTCATTCCGGAGCCAATAAATTCAGCATATATCTTAGGGGCTTTTCTGCTGACGGCATGCTCCAGCGTCTCCAGAACCACAATACCTGCCCCCTCCCCCATTATGAATCCGTCTCTCTCTCTATCAAAAGGCCTGGATGCTTTATT
>JAAYXZ010000130.1 GCA_012515635.1 Elusimicrobiota bacterium | reverse complement strand
TCTGGCAAAAATATCCCCACATTTTGCATCTCTTGTCTTCAAGGTCTAATCTTATCAGAGGAACTACGCATATAGGGAAGTCCCCCGCTATTCCGCCGCCTATCTGGAAAAACCCTATGCTGCTCTCTGCGGAGTTTTCCATATACCAGGATATCAAGAAATCCATTGTTTCAAGCCCTGATTTCATTGTTGAAAGGTCTTTGATAATCCCTTTACGGAATGAAGCAACGAAAGAGTTTCCAAGGGTGCTGTCCTCCCAGCCGGGAACAAATATGGGTATGTTTTTTTCGCATGCAGAGACAACCCATGAGTTAATCGGGTCCATTTGATAATCTTGCGTTAAATCTCCGCTTCTCACCAGTTGATAGACAAACTCATATGGGAAATACCGTTTGTTTTCGCTCTCTGCTTTTTGGTAGTATTTGGCGATATGCTTTTCAATGCATTTCATTGCTGTCTCTTCAGGGATGCAGGTATCCGTCACTCTGGATAATCTACGTTCCAGAAGGGCTACTTCGTCCTCTGGGGAAAAATCCCGATAGTTGGGGACCCTCTCATAATGTTTGTGGGCTATAAGATTGAAGAGGTCTTCTTCTAAATTAGCGCCGGTGCAGGTTATGGCGTGCACCTTATCCTCTCTTATCATTTCAGATAGGGTAATACCTAACTCAGCAGTGCTCATAGCTCCAGCCAGAGTAATCATCATTTTCCCGCCGTATTCAAGATGCTTTGCATACGATTCAGCCGCATCAACAAGAACGGCGGAATTAAAATGCTTAAAGTTGTGTCTGGTAAACTCCTTTACGCATTGAAATTTTTTTTTCATATTGCCACCCCCTGTCTTGTTTGTCTTTGCCCTCACAGAATAAATTGTTTCTTATTATTCCTTTCTCTTCTGCTTTTTTTGGAAAGAACGGTTCAACTTTAATATAAACTGTTGTTTGATATGAGTCAGCTAACTTTTTATTATAAAGCAACGCAAAATTTAATTTGACATTACCTATATCTGTTTGAGTTGTTGTCCCTAAAAATTGCAGTCCCGGATTAGTCCTGTTTGATACAGTGGCAGGTTTCCCTGAATTTCAACGATTGAAACTACCTGTGGTTTCTGTTGCTGCTTTAAATCTTAACCCAGAACTAATCAGCTCTTCTAATGGGATTCCGCCTCAAACGCCTTATCCAGTACTGCGCCTGACGAACTTTCAAATTTACCCCGAATGTGCGTTTAAGATGCAACACAAGTGTCGGGCCATCCCACTGCTCTTTTTGCAATCCAAAATATGACGGAGATTGCTCCATATGGATTTTTAACTGCTTTTGGATATCTGGTTTTAAACGAGTCGGACGGCCGGGCCTTGGTTTTGACTGTAATCCTTTCAGTCCTTCCTCATTTACCCTGTGTATCCACATATTCAAACTCTGGCGGGTTAAACCCAATGAACGGGTTATCCATGCCTGATGGCGCCCCTCTAAAAGTAGCAATAAAGCCGCTATTTTCAGTCCTGTATATGCTCCGGGAGTTTCACGCGCATAAGATAAAAGGCGCTCCTTATCTGTTTTAGTGTTGTCCAAAAGCAAGGTGTCCTTTCTCATCTTGGTAGGATACCATATTACGGCTTTTTTGTAAAATGACTTTTTGCGCTTGTATTTGGCTTTCATTAACCTTTTTTTTCTGTTTTTTTCTATTTGATATTATTATTTTTATTTGGTAAACTTCTTTATCGGGGAGAAGAACTTATGAAAAAACTTGGATTTGACAATGAGAAGTATTTGAAGGAACAGAGCAAAGCGATTCTTGAACGGATAAATTTCTTTAAAGGCAAATTATATCTGGAATTCGGCGGAAAACTCCTACACGATTACCATGCGGCGCGAGTCCTCCCGGGGTATGACTGTAATATAAAATTAAAACTGTTACAGCAGTTGAAAGATACGGTGGATATTATTCTCTGCATATATGCAGGTGACATCGCAAAGGGAAGAATACGGGGAGATTTCGGAATAACTTATGATGCCGATGCGCTTAAACTGATAGACAGCGTCAGGGAACACGGACTGGATATAAACGCAGTTGTTATAACCCGTTTTGAAAATCAGGCGCCGGTAATAGGGTTTAAAAATAAACTGGAGCATAGAGGCATAAAAGTATATCTCCATACAGCCACAAAGGGTTACCCCACAGATGTTAATACTATAGTAAGTGAAGAGGGCTACGGGAAAAATCTGTATATTGAAACAGAAAAACCCATAGTGATAATTACAGGACCCGGTCCAGGGAGCGGAAAATTAGCCACATGCCTTTCACAACTCTATCATGATTATAAAAGAGGCGTAAAATCAGGGTATGCAAAATTTGAGACATTTCCTGTATGGAACCTTCCTCTCAAGCATCCCGTTAATATCGCTTTTGAAGCGGCTACCGCTGATTTGAACGATATAAATATGATTGACCCTTACCACTTAAGCGCTTATAAGGCGAGTGCGGTAAATTATAACAGGGATATTGAGTTGTTTCCGGTGCTTAAGCGTATATTAGCAAAAATAATAGGAAACACTCTGCCTTACAATTCTCCTACGGATATGGGGGTTAACCGTATCGGTTTTGCGATAACAGATGATGAGGTAGTAAAAGAAGCGGCTAAACAGGAGATAATAAGGAGATACTTCCGATATAATTATGAGTATGTGATGGGGGTGGAATCGCAAAAAACACTGGAGAAGATTATACTTCTTATGGAGGAAATGAACCTGCAACCGGAAAACAGGGCTGTTGTAGAACCAGCAAGAAAATCCGCAGAAAAAGCAAGGATTAAATTTAATAATAACTCTTTGGTATGCTGTGGAGCAGCGCTCCAAACGCCTGACGGAACCATAATCACAGGGCATAACTCCGAACTTATGACCGCTGCTTCCAGTGTGATGCTCAACGCCATAAAACATATGGCGGAGATACCTGATAAGATACATTTAATTTCTTCCAATGTCATTGAGCATATAAAGACATTTAAGAGTGATTATCTGGAACTTAAGAATAAGACGTTGGACTTAGAGGAGACACTTATAGCGCTAAGTATCTCTACGGCAAACAATCCCACGGTAGAGATAGCTATAGAAAAGCTCAAAGACCTTAAAGGTTGCGAGGTTCATCTCACGCATATCCCCACGCCAGGTGACGAGATAG
>JAAYXZ010000129.1 GCA_012515635.1 Elusimicrobiota bacterium | reverse complement strand
CTTTACTTCAATAACCCCTTTATCCTATTAGCATACTCGTTTTTGGGGTCTATTGTCAAGACCTTGTTAATATAGTCCATTGCTTTATCGGAATCATTTAAGAAAACAATGTTTAGTGAAGCCAGCGCGCAAAGGATATCCGTGTCATATGGATTCAGCCATTCCGCCCATTTATAATAATACAATGCTTTTTCATATTCTTTTTTGTCCTTATATATAACTCCAAGATTATAATCTGTTTTAGCGTAATGAGGGAAAAGGTGATTGTTTATCAGCAGGTAGAGTGTCTCCGCTTTCTCCGTATTACCTGTTCTCCCATATACATAAGCCAGTTTATACCACACTTCATAGTTATAGGCATTGATAATACAGGTATTTGAATAATTAACTATCGCTGCTTGATAGTCCCCTTTTTCTTTTGCCCAAACCCCTCTCTTGTAGTAAACATCGGGGATAATCCTGTAAAAGGAGGTAAACAGAGAGAGGACAAAAGATGTTATCGCTATGGTATGCCAGAGATATCGTGAGACACTGAAATTCACCTCTTCTTTATTGCCGATATATCCTGCGCATACTCCCAATAAAAACCAGAAGAACATCGCAGTGGAAGGGTTTCTAAGATTTGTGGAAAAAATATTGTCAATAAGCACTGCGGACAGCCCTGCTATACATCCGCTCAGACACATATCCTCAAACCCCCTGCTCTCCCCCTTCTTTTTGGCGCTATAGAAAATAATAAACAAAACAAGGGCTAAAAATATGATAAGCCCGATTAACCCTGTCTCTACCCAGAGATGAAGATACTCATTATGGACCTGGGTTGTTATGGGGGCGGCTTCCGTTTGTAAAAAATACTCTCTAATCCTGTAGAAAGGATAAAAGAACGGGAAGTTCCCAAGTCCCCAGCCGCTAATAGGTATTACCCGTATCATCTTAATGGTTCCGCTCCATATATACCAACGTATATTTGTGGTTAACCAGTAATAGAATTTAGGGAAAAAGAGAGCAGATAAGATTAAAAGTGTTGTATAACCCGAATATTTTTTTATTATCGCGCTTTTTTTATAGCGTAAAAAAATTAAAGTGGATAACCCGAACAAAGAGGCAAATATAGCAGCCCGCGACCTTGATGCAAGAATACTTATAAAAAACAACAGGGCAACGGCAAAAAGTATCCATCTTTCGCCTTGTTTGTTATCTTCCGAGAGGAACAACGCACAGGCAAGTGGAAAGACCATCAGCATATGCCCTGCAAAAAAGTTGGGGTTGCCAAAGGTGGATAACACATATCTCTCCGAACCCATAAAATTACATAATGCCATTACAGATGCGATAAAACCTGCGAATAACCACAGATAAACATCTCTCTTCTCAATTTTTATATTTAGGGCGATAATAAAAATTAAAAGATAAAGGAGATAGTTTTCAAGTATCCTTGTCGCCCCGTATCCATAAGGCGCTATTAATGATGAACAGATAAGCCATATAAAAAACGCTTTCAATAAAACAAGTGTTCTTCTCTCGCCCCTGAAACGTTTCTTTTGCAGGATAAATGCTGTTGAAAGCAATATGCAGAAAACATATCCCGCAATGTTTTTGATTGATGTGTAGTCATGGGCGGGCTTAAACAGAATAAGCGGACCTATAAACAAAAAGATAAATAGCGCGCTGGATTTGCAGATTTTATAAATATCCGTTTTGTTATTTTGTTTATACACGTTCATTTTTAATTCCGTTTTTTTTTGTTTGTTATTGCTTAAGCGATATCAGAATGCGTTTCTTATGGCGTATGGAGAAAGTATAATTATTGCTATATCCAACCAGATACTCCAGTTTTCAATATAGTAAAGGTCATACTGAAACCGCTCTTCCATCTCTATATTGCCGCCTCTTAATCCATGGACCTGCGCCCATCCTGTAAGCCCCGGTTTGACTTTCAATCTAAGGTCAAAATAGTCCTGTTCAACCATAATCCTGTCTTGAGTGGATATTGGGCGGGGACCAACAAGGGACATTTCTCCGTTAAGGACATTCATTATCTGCGGAATCTCATCAATATTATACCGTCTCAACAATTTTCCTATTCTTGTAATTCTTTTATCATCAGG
>JAAYXZ010000128.1 GCA_012515635.1 Elusimicrobiota bacterium | reverse complement strand
AAGTTTTCATGGACGGTTTGTAAATTTGTAAAATCTAACACTATCATTGTTGCTACGAAAGAGGAGACCGTAGGAATTGGCGCCGGCCAAATGTCAAGGTATGATTCCGCAAGGATTGCTGTAATGAAAATGAAGGATAATTTCAAAAAAGAGATAACACCTCTTGTATCGGCATCAGATGCATACTTCCCGTTTGCTGACGGCATAGATATTTTAAAAGAAGCAGGAGTCAGCGCTATTATACAGCCGGGAGGTTCTAAAAATGATGAAGAGGTGATAAATGCCTGTGATAGATATGGAATAGCGATGGTTTTCACAGGTATGCGCCACTTTAGGCATTAAGAAGAAAAATGAATATGGATATGAGGGTCTTATTCTGGTCGCTGATAGGATTTTTTGCGGGGGTTTATTTATTCTTTTCGGGTTTTAGAAAATTCTGGGTAAAACGGCTTATACAGAATATTCCCACCTCAAAGATTCGTTCCATAGCGATGGGGCTTGTTGAAATTAATGGTATTGCAGAGTCGCGCACGCCTTTGTCGGGTCCTTATACTAAAGCATCCTGTGTTTTTTACCATCTTCTTGAGGAACGTCTTGTAAGAACAGATAAAACAACCTATTGGGTAAAGGAACTGGAGGTAAAGACAGATATACCGTTTTTTGTAAAGGACGAGACAGGTTCAGTTATGATAGATCCTATAGGCGCTGAAATGGATCTTCCTGTAAGATATTCGCGGACGGAAGGCAATAAAAGATATAGGGAATGGAATATAATGCAAAACGAGACGGTCTATGTTTTAGGGACGGTAAAAGTATGTAAAGGCAGGGAGGAGAGAATACAGGAAGAAGTTGAATCAAGATTACAGGAGATGATAGATAACCCTGAAGAGAAGATAAAACTGGATATCAACAAGGATATGTGGATAGATGAAGAAGAGCGGAGATTGGCAAAGGAAAAAATAATAGAACAAGTAAGGAGAGAGTTTGAAGATATTAAAAACACCCTGAAACAAGGCGACTATGACACACCTGAACATTTCCAAAATAAAGTTATAGGGAAAGGAGAACTGGTCAAACACTTCCTCATATCAAACAGAAGCGAAAAAGAATTGGTAGGTAGTTATAACTATAAGGTGTTTTTCAGTATATTAGGAGGAGCTTTACTCTCCTTAATATGTTTAAATATATATATTTACTATATCTTTAGTATTATAAAATAGGTATTAAATAATGTAAGAACGGGTTGAAAAAAAGTATAATGGATAAGAAGAATTTTTTAAATTGAACATTTATTCAGAGGAGGACTAAATGGTAATGGTGATAATAGCATTTATAGTTTTTGTGGTGGTGGGTATTCTTCTGTACTTTGTGAGTATATACAACGGGTTGATAAGACTTCGCAAGGATATAGACAAGAACTGGTCTAACATAGATGTTCTTTTGAAGCAACGGCATGATGAAATAACTAAGTTAGTAAAGGTTTGCGAAGGGTATATGAAATACGAGAGAGAGACACTGGAAAAAATTGTCGGTTTAAGAACAGAATTTCTTAAAGTAGACACAGTGCAAGAAAAGGAAAAAATAGATACGGCTATCACAGGAGCGTTAAAAACAATCTTTGCTGTAGCCGAAAACTATCCTGAACTGAAGACCAACAACAACTTTATACAACTTCAAGGCAGAATCAGCGAAATAGAAAATATGATAGCGGACAGAAGAGAACTTTATAACGACAGCGTGAATATCCATAACATAAGAATCCATCAGATACCCGATATGGTGGTTGCCGGTATGCTGAACTATCAGGATAAACCGTTGTTTGAGGCGACTTCGGAAGAGAGAAAGGATGTTGATATAAAATTTGAATTTCCTAAGTAAATACGGGGTGTTCAAGCCCACATCAAAAACTATAGGCATAAAAATCAAACAGAGGGGATATGCTGTCAGAGGATATAAGAAAGGAAAAAGAAATTACGCAGACACAAGGATTTGATGTAATAGTAATAGGGGCTGGACCAGCGGGTTGTATGTCCGTGATAAAGGCGGCAGAACGTGGGAAAAAGGTTCTCCTGATAGAGAAGAATAAAGAGATAGGTAAAAAACTTATTCTTACAGGAAATAAGAGGGGGAATCTTACCAATCTTGAGGATGTAAATACTTTTATAACCAAATATAAAAACGGTCAGTTTCTTAGAAACAGCTTTGCAAGATTTTTTCACAGCGACCTGATTGATTTTTTTGAAAGTAATGGATTGCCATTGAAAGTGGAGAGAGGAAACAGAGTATACCCAGAAAGCGATAAAGCGTCCGATATATCATCGGTCTTATATAAACTTATGAAGCAGGCAAATGTTAAGATGTTTTTCAGAAGGGCTGTTTCCCGAATAAACCGAATAGATAATTATTTTGAAGTTTTAACAGCCAATAATAAGAGATATGTGGGGAGTAATGTAGTGGTTGCCTGCGGCGGTAAAAGTTTTCCCCTGACCGGTTCAGATGGGGCGGGGTACAGAATAGCAAAAAAGTTAGGACATAGTATTATAAAGCCGATGCCGGCATTATGTGGTATAGAGGTGAAAGACAATGTTTTTACGAGAAAATGCGCAGGCATTGCGCTTAAAAATGTCAGGGTTACAGTTTTTCTTGATCAAAAAAAGACAAGCGAAGAGTTTGGGGAGGTTCTTTTCACTCACTATGGTTTTAGCGGACCCGCAATTCTGAATATAAGCGGTGATGTATCAGAAAACCTTGTAAAAGGAACCACTATCCTCTCTGTCAATTTTAAGCCGGCTCTCTCCTATCAATTATTAGAAAATCGTCTTATAAGAGAGATAAACGAAAACTCTAAAAAACAGTTAAAAAATATGATGAAAAATCTTATTCCTTCGGGGATGATAGATGCGTTCTTGGAATATGCGGAACTGAACGGTGGAAAACAACTTAACCAGATAACCTTGAAAGAAAGAAAAAAACTAATCAAAGCGCTTACGGACTTCTCATTCAAGGTGAAATCTGCGCGACCGTTTGAGGATAGCATGGTAACGCGGGGCGGGGTAAGCGTGAAAGAGATAAACCCGAAGACGATGGAATCTAAAATTGTTCCGGGTCTCTTTTTTGCTGGGGAAGTAATGGATTTTGATGGAAAAACCGGTGGATATAATCTTCAGGCGGCATTTACAACAGGCTATATAGCCGGCGCCTCTATTTAAAATTTTTTATATAATATCTTTCTTCCTTGTATTTAATCTCGTTGATTCTCTTCTCCGACAGTAGTTTCTCCATTACAGACCACTTAGCAGATGCTTTCTTTAGCAGTTCTTGTATTTGTGTTTCGCTCATAGGATGAACGGATACGGTGTTTACTATGTCGTTTTCAATATTACCTGTAAATCCGAAACTACCTGAACCGCCGCTTTCGGTGATAAGTTCTGTTTTAATGCTGAAATCTGTAAAGATTTTATAGGCATAAAGTATCTTTGTCTTTTTAGGCGGTAATATCCCTTCCTCTGCGGGAGGTCTTGTTGGTATTCCTATGTAAGCGATAGCAGGTCGGATAGCAGAGATAAATTTCGCGGTTTGTTTCAGATTATCAAGGGTGTCATTCACATCTTTTATTAGCAGTGTCTCTGTAATAAGGGCGCCTTTAAATTCGGATGCAAAAATTCTTATCCCCTCCAACATTTGATTAAACAGACACTCCCTATCAGGTCTATTTATTTTCTCCCAGATGTCTCTCTTTACTGTGTCTATTTTTATAGAGACGAGGTCAGCTTCTTTTAAGTCATATCGCACATCTTCTTTCCAGATAAGAGAAGCATTCGTTATTACCGCTATAGGTATATTGAACTTTTTCAATGCCGCTATCTCTTTCCCCAGATTTATATCCAGAGTAGGTTCTCCGTTAGGAACAAACGAGAGAAAATCAATTGCTTCGCCTCTATCTTTTAATTGGTGGATTGCCGAAGAGACCTCGTTAACTATTCTATCCGTAGAATAAAACACGCTTCTCTCTGTAGAGAAATTCAATGTTCTTCCCACCTGACAGTAAATGCAGGAATAACTGCATATTTTGGGTGGAATATTATTTATACCCAAACTCTGCCCTAAACGCCTTGAAGGCACTACTCCAAATACAATTTTTTCTTCCATTCTTCTATTTTAATCTTTTTTATTAAATTATAAAAATATGTGTTTTCTCTAATTTATATGTTATAATACCTAAAAAACGAGGAGTTTTTTATGGAAATAGTAGTGTGCATTAAGCAAGTTCCAGATGCTTTTGAAGTAAAGATAGACCCTGAAACAAAAAGAATTATCAGGGAAGGGGTGGACAGCATCATCAACCCTTATGATAATTATGCGATAGAGGAGGCGATTCGTTTAAAAGAACGTTTTGGCGGAACTGTTACCGCCATATCTATGGGACCGCCTCAGGCAGAGAGAGCGCTGCGTGATGCTATGGCAATGGGGGTTGATGAAGCTATATTGTTGAGTGATATGGCATTTGCAGGCAGTGATACGCTTGCAACATCTTACACATTAAGCGATGGTATAAAAAAATTAGGAAAATTTGATGTTATTGTATGTGGAAGAGAGACTTTTGATGGAAGCACCGGACAGGTAGGTCCTGAAATTGCTCATCATCTTAACATTTCTTATATTACCTATGTAAGTAAGATACATAACATATCTGACGGTGTTATGGAGTGTTCCCGCCTGATGGAAGACCACTATGAAGAACTAAAGGCATGCCTTCCTGTACTAATCACTGTTGTAAAAGAGATAAACCAACCACGTATTCCGTCATTGAAAGGTATGTTAAAAGCAAAGAAGGCGCAGATAAACACATGGAAGAGTGAAAATCTTGAAGGAGATATATCCTGTTACGGACAGGACGGCTCTCCTACGAGGGTAGTAGATGTATGGACAGAACAGATGAAAAAAGATGGAAGAGTGATTGAAGGGGAAACAGAAAAAGTTACGGATGTTCTTTTCGATGAACTTAAAAAACTGGGGATTGTCTAATGGCTGCGATAAAAATAAATCATGAAAAATGCACATTATGTAAACTCTGTATTGATGCGTGTCCTTTCGGAGCAATAGAGATAAGGGATGAAAAACTCTTTATAAACGAGAATTGCAACCTGTGCGGGATATGTGTAAAGACCTGTCCCGAAGGCGCATTATCTAAAGAAGAGAGTGTTGTTTCTTTTGCGGATATCTCTTCTTATAAAGGAATCTGGTTTTTTGCAGAAAACAGAGACGACAAACTTTGTCCTGTTGCTTTTGAGATGCTTAATGCCGCCCTTCAACTGAAAAGAGATATCGGTGAGGATGTAGCGGGGATTCTGATAGGCAATAATGTAAAAAAGTTCGCATCAGAACTTACAGCCCGCGGCGCAGATAAGGTATATGTTATAGAAGATAGTATGCTGGAACATTTTCAGGAAGAGACATATGCATCTGCTATGGCTCAGTTGATAGTTAAACATAAACCCAATATTGTTATCTCTGCCGCTACTATGATAGGGAGGGCGTTCATACCCGCTGTTGCGGCGAAAATAAGGACGGGTCTTACCGCTGATTGCACTGATATAGGCATTGACCCTGAAACAAAGTTACTTGTGCAGACCAGACCTACCTTTGGTGGGAACCTGATGGCTAAAATCATATGCCGGAATCATAGACCCCAGATGGCTACTATAAGGCCAAAGATGTTTGAAGAGTCCTCTGATGTCAACAACGGTCAGCCGGATATTATTATAGAAGAATTTGATAAGAGTTCTCTTCTGAATAATATAGCCATATTAAAGAAGGAACGGATGCAAAACACGGTTGTTATTCAGGAAGCAGAGGTTATTGTTTCGGGAGGAAGGGGCGTAAATGACCCGAAAAATTTTGAGATGATAAGAGAACTTGCAGACCTATTGGGAGGCGCTGTAGGGGCTTCTCGCGCCGCTGTAGATTCCGGATGGATCCCTTATCCGCATCAGGTAGGGCAGACGGGAAGGACTGTTAAGCCCAAAATATATATTGCTTGCGGTATATCCGGTTCTATACAGCATCTTGCGGGTATGCAGACATCCGACTATATCATTGCTATAAACAAGGACCCTGATGCTCCTATATTTCGTGTAGCAAATTTAGGTATTGTAGGCGATATTTTTGAGGTGATTCCTGTATTGATAAAAAAAATTAAGGAAGCGAGAAAATGTTGATAAAAGGAGAATAAAAAATGAATATAGGAATAATTTATGCCTTAATCGGTGCAGCGCTCTCTGTTTTTTTATGCGGTATCGGCTCAAGTGTCGGCATTGGTTATGCTGGCAGGGAAGCAAATGGCGTCCTATCCGAGGATCCTGATAAGTTTGGAACAATGCTTCTTCTTGTGGCTTTACCGGGGACACAGGGTGTTTACGGCTTTCTTACAGGTTTTCTTGTATTGATGAAGGTGGGGATTTT
>JAAYXZ010000127.1 GCA_012515635.1 Elusimicrobiota bacterium | reverse complement strand
AAGCCCCAAATCCTTATAATTCACAGCCATTATTTTCTCCTTTTGTTTACAGAGGTTTACAAAATAAAAGGGTTATAAATATACTATATTATACGTTATTTTTCTTCCTGCCGTCAATAACTTTAGACAAGGGCTTCTTTATACTTTTGCAGTTTCGCTCTTATCTCCACGTCTTCAAGCGCAAGTATCTGGGCTGAAAGGATTGCCGCATTTTTAACACCCGCTCTGCCTATCGCCATAGTAGCAACAGGAACGCCTGACGGCATTTGAACTATCGCCAAAAGAGCATCTATGCCGCGTATATCGCTAGTAGGAAGAGGCACTCCTATAACAGGGAGCCATGTCTTAGCCGCAATGACTCCCGGAAGATGCGCAGCCATTCCCGCGCAGGCAATAATTACCCCGAATTCGTTCTCTTCCGCTTTTTGAGAAAAATCTATCACCTTGTCCAATGTTCTGTGCGCAGATAGAACGTTTATCTCATAGGTTATTCCTATTTCATCCAGAATCTCCTTTGCTCCTTCAAGATATTCCATGTCATTTTTACTTCCAATAACAATCGCTACTTTTTTAGCCATTCTTTTATCCTCCGCACTCCCTCTTTTATTTTTTCTTCAGGAACTGTTACGGAAAACCTTAAATACCCTTCTCCCGAAGGTCCAAAACCAACACCAGGCGTTGCCACTATCCCTATTTTTTCCAACAGATGACCGGCTGTCTCTATTGAACCGCCCTGTATCTTAACCCAGCAATAAAAAGTTCCTTCAGGCATAGCAACATCAAAACCCGCTTCTTTTAAACTATCTACAAGAATCCCCATCCTTCTCCTATAAATCTCCCTTAATTCGCTTATATTATCCTGTTTGCCTGTAAGCGCTTCTATCCCTGCAAATTGAATCGCTTCAAATGTCCCCGAGTCAATATTCTCTTTTATCTTTGCAAGGGCGGCAATAATATCTTTATTCCCGCAAGCCCAGCCAACCCGCCAACCAGTCATATTATATGTCTTTGAAAGCGAATGAAACTCTATTCCTATATCTTTAGCTCCGGGCAATGAAAGAAAACTCACGGGTTTTTCTCCAAAATATATTTCACTGTAAGCCGCATCATAAGCCAGTAATATGTTGCGTTTTTTACAAAAATCTATTGTATCTATGAGAAAATCTTTGTCTGCAAAAGCAGATGTTGGATTATTGGGATAATTAAGATATAAAATCTTTGTCTTACTCAATATATCATCAGGTATTTCCCCAAAATCAGGCAAAAACTGATTCTCTTTTTTAAGAGGCAGAAAAAAAGGCATTCCTTCAGCAAGTATTGTGCCTATATGATATACAGGATACCCCGGCTCGGGAACAAGAGACACATCACCTGCGTTTAAAAGCGCCCATGGAAGATGAGCGATACCTTCTTTAGAGCCGATTAAAACAACTATCTCTTCATCCATATTAAGTTCTACGTCATTGTGTTGTCTGTAATAATCGGCAATGGCTTTCCTGAAAGCATATGTCCCTTTGCCAAGTGGATATTTATGAAAGATAGGGTTCTCTATCCCTTTCTTCATTGCCTCTATAACATTCGCAGGTGTGGGAAGGTCAGGGTCTCCTATGCCAAAATCAATTATGTCCATTCCCTCTGAAATTAACCGTTTTTTCTTCCTGTCCATTTCAGCAAAAAGATAGGCCGGTAATTTTTGCAAACGTTTACTCGCCTCAAACATTTATCGCCTCCTCTATTAAATGTTCCATACTATAAAACCCCGCAGGTTTATTGCTTATAAAAGATGCCGCTTTCAAAGCCCCAGAAGCAAATGCCTCTCTATTATAACATCTGTGAGACAGTTCAATAACCTCTCCCTTGCCGCCAAAGTAAACCGAATGTTCCCCGACAATATCGCCTAATCTCAATGAATGCATACCTATCTCCTCAACAGTCCTTGCCCCTGTCAATCCTTCCCTGCCATATTTAAGAACCTTTTGAGAATCCCGTTTTAATGCATAAGATATTATATCTGCTATTTTTTTCGCTGTTCCGCTCGGCGCATCCTTTTTTAAATTATGGTGTATCTCTGATATCTCCACATCATAATCCTTAAGAAGCCCTGCTGAGAACTTTATTATTTCAAAAAACAGATTTACTCCTATGCTCATATTAGGGGCAAAAAAGACAGGTATTGTTAAAGAAGCGTCTTTTAACAAAGATATCTGTCCGCTGTCAAACCCTGTTACCCCTGTTACAAAGGGAACTTTTTTATCCACACAAATCTTAAGGTTTTTTATGGTTATCTCAGGCATTGAAAAATCTATCACAACATCTTTATCTTCTACAACCCCCTCTATCGTATCAAAGATGGGAATGCCAAATTGATTTACTTTGCCAATAAGAAGGTGGTTTTTATGTTCAATACCTGCTTTCACAGTGAAATTTTCTTTCTGTTCCAAGGCAAGTTGTATTATAAGAGAACCCATTTTGCCTGCCGCCCCGCTGACAATAACTGTTGTCTTTTTTTCCATTTATATTTCCCCCTTTTTACAGAGAGATATAACTTTGGTTTCTCTGTATCTTTAAAGTGTTTTCGATAAAAACACCTTTATTTCTTATATAAAATAGTGGTCAGAAATTCTTTTACATCTACGTTTTTCAACTTTATTTTTTATCTCTGATACCGTTCATATATTAAAACCGTATTAAAAAAATGTCTGTGTATGAGAATTAACATTATCCTGCAAAGTTCAGGAATGTCATCTTATTCTCCTTATATCCGCTCCCAGAGATGAGAGTTTTTCTACAAATTTCTCGTATCCTCTATCAAGGTGATATATCCTCGTTATCTCCGTCTCCCCTTCAGACGCAAGAGCCGCAAGCACAATTGCGGCGCTCGCCCGTAAATCAGATGCCATCGTCTTTGCCCCTGTAAGTTTATCCACCCCTTTTATTACCGCTTTAGGTCCATCAAGCATAATATTTGCCCCTAACCGATTAAGTTCCCCGATATGTATGAACCTCTCAGGGAATATCTTCTCTGTCACAGTACTTATTCCATCGGCAAGAGTCAAAAAAGCCGTCATCTGCGCCTGCAGGTCTGTTGGGAACCCTGGATAAGGAAGTGTGACTATATCCACTGATTTCCATCTCTCTTTTCCGGGGATTATCTTTATAAAATCATTCCCTGTTTTAAAAGAGACCCTTGTCTCTTCCATCTT
>JAAYXZ010000126.1 GCA_012515635.1 Elusimicrobiota bacterium | reverse complement strand
CCCCTGTATATGATACATATTCTATATTTTCTCTTGAAAGAATCTCCGTGATTTTCTCAAATAACCCTGACCGAAATATAAAATGTTTTCCGCTAACTATAAGAACTTTTTTTCCATATTCTGTTATCTGTGGAAGATATTTGCCAACACCCTTCCTTTCAAAAAAAACCTTTGCCCCCATATTAAAATAGATATTGTTTTTCATCAAATTATCCTCCTGACTGTTTTTATTATAACATCCTGTTGGTAAATCCTTAACTGAGGCACCCCTTAAAAGCATTATATTGGAGACATATCGTATGGAAAGAACCTGCCCATCCTGTAAAAAAAGTTCGGAATGGAGTTTTTTCCTATGTTCTACAATATATATACGCAATTGAAAAAAGGGGGAAGATATAATAAAATAAGGCAATAGATATAATACGAACATAAGGATATCAAAAAGAAAAATGGAAAAATATCAATTTAGCGGTATAGAAAAAAAGTGGCAAAAACAATGGGAAGAGTCAGGAATATACAGGGCTTCTTTTTTACCCGATAAGAAAAAATTTTATGTTCTTGAGATGTTTCCTTACACTTCTGCGCAGATGCATATGGGGCACGTAAGAAATTACACAATCGGTGATGTTATCGCCCGTTTTTTCGTTATGAACGGGTTTAATATACTTCACCCAATAGGTTATGACGCCTTTGGTATGCCTGCTGAAAATGCCGCCATTAAACAGAAGACACACCCTAAGGACTGGACATATAAGAACATAGAAACGATAAGGGAGCAACTAAAAACACTTGGCATATCCTATTGCTGGGAGAGAGAGGTCATAACATGCGACCCTGAATATTACAGATGGAACCAATATTTTTTCCTTCAGTTTTATAAGAACGGGCTTGTCTATAAAAAACTCTCTCCTGCTAACTGGTGCCCTGCCTGTAAAACAGTTCTTGCCAATGAACAGGTAATAGACGGCGGATGCTGGAGATGCAACTCTGAAGTTGAGCAAAAAGAGTTGTCCCAGTGGTTTATAAAAATCACCGATTACGCTGAAAAACTCCTTGATTTTTCCGGGATAAAAGATTGGCCTGAACGCGTCATTACAATGCAGAAAAACTGGATAGGAAAGAGCTACGGAACAGAGGTTTGTTTCGCCATTCCTGACTTAGATAAAGAACTTATAGTATTTACTACAAGACCTGATACTCTCTTCGGAGCGACTTATGTGGTCTTATCTCCGAGGCATCCGCTGGTACAGGGCATACTGGAAAAAAGCCGCTTAAAAGCAGAGGTGGAAAGATTTCTGCTGAAGGTAAAAAACCAAGCGCTCACTGCAGAGGATACCGCCAATATGGAGAAAGAAGGGATTTATACAGGAATTAACGCTATAAATCCTGTGAATGGCGAACCTATACCTATATGGATAGGAAATTATGTCCTTATGGAATACGGCACAGGCGCTATTATGGCTGTGCCTGCGCATGACCAGAGGGATTTTGAATTCGCACAGAAATATAAACTCCCCGTAAAGGTTGTCATAAAAAACCCTGATTGGAGCATAACCCCCGAACAAATAGAATCGGCTTATGAAGGAGAGGGAGTAATGGTCAACTCGGGAGAATATAATGGCATACCTAATACAGAGTTTATGGAAATAATAACGGAAGCCCTGACAAAAAAGAACTTGGGCAAAAAAACAATCTGTTATAGTTTAAGGGACTGGTGCATATCAAGGCAAAGATATTGGGGGACTCCTATCCCTATTATATACTGTAACAAGTGCGGTATTGTTCCTGTTCCGGAAAAAGACCTGCCAATTACACTCCCTTATAACGTCCGTTTAACAGGACATGGCACTTCACCTCTTAAGAGTGTCCCTGAGTTTTTGCGTTGCATCTGTCCTGAATGCGGAGGAGAAGCTGAAAGAGAGACAGACACAATGGACACATTTATGGACTCCTCCTGGTATTTTTTGAGATATGCAACAGCAGATACACAAGACAAGCCGTTTGATAAAAAAGAGGTTAACTATTGGATGCCTGTAAACCAGTATATCGGTGGTATAGAGCATGCTATACTTCATCTGTTATACAGCAGGTTTTTTGTGAAAGTATTGAATGACCTCGAATATCTGGATTTTAAGGAACCGTTTGAAAATCTGCTTTGTCAGGGTATGGTTATAAAAGATGGGACAAAAATGTCCAAATCTAAAGGGAACGTTGTGGACCCTAAAGATATAATCAACTCCTATGGCGTAGATACACTGCGGCTCTTTATACTCTTTGCCGCTCCGCCCGAGATAGACCTTGAATGGTCTGAGAAAGGAATAGAAGGCGCATGGAGATTTATAAACAGGGTATGGGCATTAAACGATAGTGTGCTTTCTTATAAGGAGACAAAGACACATACAGGGGATGTAGATGCGGAAAAAAACATCAACAAAACAATCAAGGCGGTTACAGACGATATAACAAAGGCCTTCCATTTCAACACTGCCATAGCGAGAATGATGGAATTTACAAACCATCTCTCGCGAGTTATAGAGCGTAAAGAGTGTTCTAAAAAAACACTTGAAGGGGTCTGGTTAAAATTCACAAGAGTTATGGCTCCTTTTGCTCCGCATATCTGCGAAGAGATGTGGAGATTAGCAGGGAAAACAAATTCGGTATTCTCTGAAAAGTGGCCGGAACCGGATACCCAGTATCTTGTTGATAAAAACTCCGTTATAGCCATACAGATAAACGGGAAAGTTCGGGGGAGAATAACCGCCCCTGTTAACAGCACTGAGAAAGAAGTGATAAAACTTGCGGAGGAAGAACCCTCTATTTCAAGATGGCTGCAAGATAAAACCATCATCAAACACATCTATGTTCAGGATAAAGTTCTCAATCTTATAATCAAATAAAAAAGGGGAAGAAAAAATCTTTCCCCTTTCTTGTTTGATAAATTATTTACTATTTATTATACGACGGGTTTTTCTTCTTTCGTCTCTTTCTTTTCCTCTGCTTTATCTTTCATATCGCTGACACCAGCGGCTACTGCTATTACTCCGCCGACAAGAAGCAGAAAAGGAATCACTGCGAGCAACGCTTTAATAAATAAGCCCCACCATTTGGCTAAACCCAAGATTCCGATG
The DNA here is from genome assembly GCA_012515635.1 of Elusimicrobiota bacterium. Taxonomy (GTDB): domain Bacteria; phylum Ratteibacteria; class UBA8468; order B48-G9; family JAFGKM01; genus JAAYXZ01. The sequence goes on along the minus strand of JAAYXZ010000126.1, from coordinate 9,666 downwards.
ACAATCGCTATAACTCCACCTATAAACGCTCCCATTATCCCTCCTTGTTAATTGCTAAATCCTTCTCTACAAAATAACATAGATAATTTCTACCTGTCAAGTCCGACAGCTTTTTTCATCTCTTCCACAGGCGCTGTTATTCCCGTCCAGAATTCAAAAGCGACAGCGCCTTGATAAACAAGCATAGAAAGCCCGTCAATAAATGGAACTCCCGCTTTTTGAGCAAACTTGATAATATCCGTTTCTCTGTTATATACAATGTCATATACAAGTTTGAGCGGCTTGATAAATCTTTCTTCAACAAGCGGAAGGTCATATTCTTGCATACCTATTGATGTGGTATTGATTAGTATATCAACATTTCCCCAGTATTCTTCATTGTTTTTTTGAGCAAACGGTACTACGCAACCACCTTGAAAATTACGTGTTTTTAGAAGATGCTCTTTTAAGGTAATTGCTTTTTGGTCTGTTCTATTGCAGATACATATTTTTCCGACATTTTCCTTAACTAAAGCGTCAGCAACAGCACAGGCGGCGCCACCCGCCCCGAGCAAAAAGATTGTCTTATCCTTCAACGTAATACCTCTCTCTTTTATTGAGCGTATAAAGCCATGACCATCTGTATTATATCCTTTTATTTTTCCCTCTTTATTTACGAGTGTGTTGACCGCGCACAACATCTTGGCATCCGCATCAATTTCATCAAGATACGGCATAACGGTTGTTTTATAAGGGACGGTAATATTAACCCCTGCGAAATTCATTGCCTTTATCCCTTTAACGGCGTTACCTATATTCTCAGGCGCAACCTCAATAGGGATATAAACATAATCAAGATTCAGATATCTAAATGCGGCATTATGAAAAACAGGGGATAAAGAATGTTTCACTGGGTACCCGAACACTCCTGTGATTTTTGTTATTCCTGTTATCTTCATAAAAAAATATTATCATTAAAAATGTCTGTTGACAAAAAAAGGATTATGTTTTATCTTATTACGAAGTTCATAACTTCATACAACAAGGGGGAATGATGCGAAAGATAGCAGTAATTAACCAGAAAGGCGGTTCAGGAAAAACAACAACCGTGGTTAATGCAGGGGCTTTCCTTGCCAAAAACAACAAAAAAGTTTTACTGATAGACCTTGACCCTCAAGCGCACACAACCATACATTTGGGCTTTGAACCGCCGGAGATAGAGAGGTCGGTTTATGATGTACTGATTAAAAAAACACCTATAAAAGACGCAATAATTGAAACCTATGAAAAAAATCTTTTTATTATACCTGCCAGTATAGAGTTGGCAAGCGCAGAGATAGAACTGGTCAATGAAATCGGCAGAGAGATTGTATTAAGAGATGCGTTAAAAAAATATAGGGCGGCTTTTGATTATGTGCTTATAGATTGTCCTCCGTCTCTCGGTCTTTTAACAATCAATGCGCTTACCACTGCCAACGAAATCTTTATTCCCATTCAGGCGGAATTTTTTGCGCTTGAAGGGTTGACTAAACTTATACAGACAATAGATGTCGTAAAAAGCAGGTTGAATTCAAAAATAGATGTAACAGGGATAATCGTCACTATGTTTGACGGCAGAAAAAACATCTGTAAAGATGTGTCAGAAAAAGTTTATTCCCATTTCAAGAAAAAGGTCTTCAAAACTAAAATCAGGGAAAATGTGCGGCTTGCAGAAGCGCCCGGGTTCGGGAAAAGTATTAAGGATTTTGCGCCAGGCAGTCATGGCTGGGAGGACTATAAGAAACTTACAGCAGAAATATTAACACAGGAGAAGAAAAAATGAAAAAGACAGGACTGGGTAGAGACCCATTAAAATGGATACAACCCACCACTGCAGAAAAAAAAGGCATAGAGATAAAAACCGATAATATAACTCCCTTTAAAAGAAAAAAGACGCCATCAGAAGCGCTTCCGAAATTTAAGACCTTTGAAGTCCGCCTAACATCTCTTCTGAGAGAAGACCAACTGGAATTTCTTGATAAACTAACAAGGGACATCCAAAAAAACAGGGCTTCTGAATTCAAGAAGGAAAGAATAACAAAAAACACGTTGATACGGGTATTTATAGATGCTTTTATGGATACAGAAATAGACACATCTGATATCCCCGATGAAAAAACGCTATTAAAGAGAGTCAAGGAATTGATACAATAAATATCACTCTCCTTTGAAACTTTACCGTCTCCTTTTTCATCTAAAATTATAAAGAACAAAAAAGGAGGGGACGGCAATGACAAAACTAATGAAAAGTAATCCGTGGAAAGAATTTGTGAGCATAAGAGATGAGTTCGACAGAATGCTGGATATCTTCAGGCCTTGTATGCTTTCAGAGGAAGGATGCGCTAAAAAACCGATGATAGATGTCTCTGAAGATGAAAAAAATGTCTTTGTAAAAGCAGAATTGCCCGGCATCAAGAAAGAGGATATATCTCTTACATTAGAAGAAGATATTCTTACCCTGTCAGGAAAAAGCAATCAGACGCAGGAGGAGAAGAAGGCAAACTATTATAGGAAAGAGATTAGGGAGGGAGCATTCTCCAGAAGCATTAAGATACCATCCCCTGTGGAAAAGGAGAAAGTATCCGCCACATACAAAGATGGTCTCCTTGAGATAACACTTCCTAAAACTCCTGAAGAAGAGAGAAAAACTGTTAGGATTGCGGTTGAATAATGGACAAGGGAGGGATACCCCCTCCCTTTATTCTATATGAAAAAATATCTATCTGTTTTTGTTGTATTGTTGTTAAGTGGTTGCATTGGCACGAAAAATACTGCCGATTTATATACAACCAGAGAAGAGACAGCGTTGGGGACATTTATATCTATTACTATAGAAAAAACTCCGCAATTCACACAAACACAGGATAGCGCCTTCTCTAAAATAGATAGATTTGAAGAACAATTCAGTGTGTATATCTCTGACAGCGAAATAAGCCGCCTGAATAAAAATAAGGAGATAAAAGCATCTGAAGACCTGCTCTCCGTTTTCAAAAAAAGTATTCATATAAGCAGAATAACAGGCGGAGCATTTGATATAACAACGCTCCCCCTTACCAAACTTTACAGAGAAGCGGAAAAAAGCGATACACCGCCGCCTGAGGAGAAAATCAAAGAGGTATTGAAAGATATCGGCTATGAGAAAATAAGAATAACAGAGAATATAATTAAAATACCGTCTAAGATGGAGGTAGATGTAGGCGGTATAGCAAAAGGATATGTCGTTGACAGAGTGGCAGAGTATCTGCAAAGAGAAGGAGTCCGCAACGGACTTGTCAATGCAGGCGGCGATATGTATTGTTTCGGAAAAAACTCCGCTGGAACGAAATGGAGAGTAGCAATAAATAACCCGTTTCGCAAAGGAGAGATATTACAGACCTTATATGTTAGCGGGTATGGCATTGCTACATCAGGGAATTACGAAAGATACCTTTCCATACAAGGAAAGAAGTTTGGACACATCATTAACCCTTTCACAGGGAAGACACTTCAGGATATACCTGCCTCTGTTACTGTTATCGCTCCTGATACTACTACGGCAGACGGACTTGCTACTGCGTTTTTTGTGCTGGGTATTGAGAAAAGTTTAACGCTTGCGGATGAATTGCAGGATATAGCGGTTTTTATAGTGGATGCTGACGGGAAAATATATAAAAACCAGAGATTATCACAATTCCTTATCCCATAAATCCTTGTATTCCTCTCTTTTTCTTATGACAGAGACCTTCTCTTTTTTGACCATTACCTCGCAAGGTCTTGGCCTGCAATTATAGTTGGAAGCCATACTGAAACAATATGCGCCGGCGCTGCCGACCACAAGTATATCCCCTTTTTGTATATCTGCCGGGACATCAATATCTTTTCCAATATAATCACTGGTTTCACATATGGGTCCCACAATGTCCGCCTTCATCTGTTTTGTTGTTTTTTTACTTTTTTTAGCAGGGAATATACTGTGATAGCCGCCGTAAAAAGCAGGTCTTATAATATCGTTCATCCCTGTATCTGTAATAATAAAATTCTTTCCCTGTCTCTTCTTTACATATAAAACCCTGCTTAACAAGACAGCCGTATTTCCCACAATATACCGGCCCGGCTCAAGTATGAGAACTTTAACGCCCATCTCTTTTATCTTCGTTGCTATGGCATCTCCAAAGCGCCCTATATCATCCATCCTGTCCTGAGAAGAATACGGAATACCAAACCCGCCGCCCAAATCTATTATCTCGGGTTTAAAACCTATCTCTTTACAAAAACGATTCACTTTATCAAGCGCTTCAACATACGGTTGAATATCTTTTAACTGAGACCCCAGATGCATATGAAAACCTTTGATATTTATATGTCTGTTGTTTTTATTATTCCGTAAAATCCTGCTTGCAGTTTTTAAGTCCAGACCGAACTTGGTCTCTTTTATAGATGTCTTTATATAGTGGTGAGTATCAACATCTATATCAAGATTAAGGCGTAAATTGCATATTACCGTTCTTTTATGTTGCTTTGCATATTTTTCTATAATATCTGTCTCTTCTTCGTTCTCAATATTAAAACAATATATTTTTTTCTTCACACCCAACTCTATCTCATCTTCTTTTTTGCCCACACCTGCAAAAACTATTTTTTCAGGAGGGAATTGGGCAAGCAATGCCTTTCTGAGTTCACCGCCAGAAACCACATCAGCCCCCAAACCCTGTTCTTTCATCATCTTCAAAAGTGTAAGATTTGAATTCGCTTTCACTGAAAAACAGATAAGGGGGGCATCCACATTCTTAAATGCCGCTTTGAACTTATTTATTTGTGAAAGCAATGAATGGCGGCTATAGACATAACAGGGAGTGCCATACTTTTCGGCGATACTCTCCACCGGCGTCTCTTCTGCGTAAAACCTGCCCCTTTTATACTTAAAAAACCCGTTAGATATTACTTCAATGTTGTTTTCCATTTGTTAATCTCTTTCCGCACCAACTCAGGAGCGGTACCTCCGTAAGATTTTTTACCTTTCACTGAATTGTCAAAAGTTAAAAGTGTTTTTATATCATCCGTGATTTTGGGAGAGAAATCTTTCCATTCTTTCATTGTAAGGTCCGAAAATTTTTTATCTTTTTCAAGGCAATACTGAACGGCAGCGCCGCATATTTTATGCGCCTGTCGGAAAGGCACCCCTTTTTTCACAAGATATTCCGCCATATCCGTCGCTAATGTAAACTGTGAAATATTTTCTATCATTGCTGTTTTTTTGAAAACCATCCCTGATACCAGTTTTGAAAGAATATCCAACGACATAACTGTATCTTCAAAGACACCGAAGGCAAGATATTTATCTTCCTGCATATCCCTGTTATAAGAGAGCGGAAGCCCTTTCATAAGAGCCATAAGCCCTGTCAACTGTCCTATTGCCGTAGCGGATTTCCCCCTGATAAGTTCCAGTATATCAGGGTTTTTTTTCTGCGGCATTATGCTTGAACCGGTGCAGTATCTTTCAGGCAATTCAACAAACCCGAATTCATGAGTGCTCCACAGTATAAAATCCTCTGACAAGCGGGAGAGATTCAACATAAGCATAACACATACAAAGATGCTCTCAATTAAAAAATCCCTGCTTGCTACCGTATCCAAACTATTCCTTGACACTTCGGAAAAACCAAGCGTTTTTGCAAGGAAATCCCTGTCAATAGGCAATGAAGAGCCACAGCAAGCGCACACCCCCGACGGAAGGATATCTATCCGTTTATATGCCTCTTTGACGCGGGACTTGTCCCTCTCAAACATATCCACAAAAGAGAGAAGGTAGTGTGAAAGAAGAACTGGCTGGCTCTGCTGTAAATGAGTATATGCAGACATTATAACAGAGATGTTCTTCTCCGCTTTTGCAACCAATACTCTCTGAAAATCTGATGTAAGCGTTATAATTTGCGTAATAACATCTTTTAAGTATAACCGTTCATCAAGAACTATCTGGTCATTTCTTGACCGCGCTGTATGAAGGCGTTCTCCTGAATTCCCCGCAATTTCAATCAACCGCCGTTCTATAGCCGTGTGTATATCCTCATCGGATGGTTTGAACTTAAACTTTCCTTCTTCTATCTCTTTTTTTATTTTTTTCAACCCTGAAAGAATTGCATCCCCATCTTTACTGCTTATAATCTTACATTTCACAAGCATTTTTGCATGCCCGATACTTCCATAAATATCATATAAGGCGAGTTTTTTATCTATATCCAGCGAAGAAGTAAATTTGATTACATCCCCTTCTATCGTTTCTTTAAATCTTCCTTCCCACATATATTTCATCTTTACCCCCCGGAAGATATTAAATGCTTCATTTAAAATTCAGAACTTTTCATTGAAACAAACCAAATCCTTATGCTTGATTATTGCCTCTTTTTTCCCATTGCTAAAAATTTTTACTCCTTATAGTTTACAGCATTAAGCAAGGATATGCAACAGATGGTATAATAAATTTATGGAAGGAAAAACAGCAAAAGACAGGTTTTACAGAAACCTTTCAAAAGATACGGGATTGAAAAAATTTCAGGTCAGAGTGGAAGAGACAGACCTTCTTGTTCTCGCCGAGAAAAACCTGAAAATTGAGATAGAGGAAGAGGTCCGCCGTCAAAGGAGTATTATTAAAGATTATATTAAAGGACATCCTGAATTTTATACATCCTTTACTCCTATACTATGTGATAGCGATGAAGAGATTATAAAGTGTATGTGTGAATCCTCTTATATGACGGAGACAGGTCCTATGGCCTCTGTTGCAGGAGCAATAGCCGAAAGTGTCGGAAAGAAAATGCTATCGTTGACTGACCAGATACTCATTGAAAACGGGGGAGATATCTTTGTAAAGATAGACAATAAATTTATTGTAGGGGTTTATGCGGGCAATTCTCCCTTATCCTTCAAAATAGGGCTTGTGTTCCACGGCAATCCTCAACCGCTCGGCATTGCATCTTCCAGCGGTACTGTAGGACACTCTTTCAGTTACGGTAAAGCCGATACAGTTACTGTTATTTCCGCTTCTGCGGCTCTCTCTGACGGCGCCGCAACATATTTCGGCAACCTAATAACAGGGGACTGTATTGAAAAAAATAAAATAGCGGACGAACTAAAAAAATTTCCATTTATAGACGGTATTCTTATAATAAAAGGCAAGGAGATGTTTTTATGGGGAAAGATAGAATTAAAGATGTTTTCTTGAAAATGGCAGAAAAAAGGACTACATTTAACCTGCTCTTCTTTATCCTTGTTTTAATTTTAGGGAGAGCGAGTTATCTCTCTTTTTTTATAGGGCTTCCCTTTATTGTTATAGGTATCTTTATCAGAATAGTCGCTGCGGGAACTATCAAAAAAAATGTTTCACTCACTATTACCGGACCTTATCGTATATGCAGGCACCCTCTTTATCTCGGGAGTTTTTTCCTTTCGCTTGGACTGGTTATTATTGCAAAAAATATTTTTATATCGTTCTTCTTTTTAATTTTTTTCGCTTGCACATATATCCCCGCTATGCTGAAAGAAGAGAGATTCCTTATCGGAAAGTTTGGGGAGGATTACCTTAACTATAAAAAAAATGTCCCTTGTTTTATCCCATCTATGAGAAAAATCAATAACTACAACTTTTCCTGGAGGCAATTAAAAGAGAACAAGGAATATATTAACTGGATAATCGTATCGGTTACTATAGCAATTCTCTTAATAAAATCCCATCAAATATTTTAAGAACAGACCTATCTTGCATATAATAAGGGCTGTAAGTGTGGGTAAAAACGCAAGTTTAACCCATCTGCCCCACCCTATCCTGCCCTTCTGTTTTTCAAGAAAAGTATAACCCACCACATTTGCGCTCGCCCCTACAGGAGTGAAATTACCGCCGATGTCCAACCCTAAACTCGCCGCCCAAACAAGCAGAGTAAAGGAATATGTGAGAACAGGAGCAAGATTTTTTATTAAATATCCCAGAGTCATCGCTTCAGGAACATTATCTATAATGCCGCTTGTAATGGCCCCTCCCCAAAAGATAGCGGAGACCATCCCCATTGGATTATCTGCAAACCCCTGTATTGAGGAGGCAAGAGCCCGCATAACCCCTGTCTTTTCCAGCGCTCCCACTATGACAAAAAGGCCCGATAAAAAAAGCAGTGTCTCAATATCTATCTCTTTAAGAATATCTTTCATTTCAGAATGTTGCCCTTTTATTGCAAGAAGAGCAAACGATGGGATTAAACTTGCCAGCGCCATATTCATCGGCAATATATCTCTTATGAAATCCCTACCCACGAGAAAAACTATTGTTATCCCGAGGGAGAGCAACCCTGTAAACATTAGAAATGTATTATCTATTGTTTTTACAGGAATAATTTTTTTCTTAAGTTCCTCTTTTTTTAATTTATTGTTCAGTTTTGTAAGAGTTTTCTTATGCAGCAAATAAAAGACACCTATTGCCCCCCACGCTGCAAGCATGCTCAAAATCCAGTTATGCTTGAGAAAATCGGTAAATCCCAGATTGAACATAGAGGCAAGAACCACATTCGGCGGATCCCCCATAACTGTTCCTGCGCCGCCTATATTGGCTAAACAAACCTCAGCCACTACATATAAGACCGGGTCAAACTCCAGTATTTCGCTTAACGCGTAAGTCAGAGGGACAAGGAACGTTATAACAGTTATTGAATCCATAACACTTGACAAGATACACGCCATAAACGGGAAAAAGATAAAAACCTTAACAGGGTTAAAGTCCAGTTTTCTCGCAAGCAATAGAGCAAAATAATTAAAAAACCCCGACTTCTCTATAATTTTAACAATTATAAAAATCCCAAACAGAAACCCTATGGTCTCCCAATCCACATACAAAGCAACTTCTTTTGGCGTGTATATTTGGAGAAACACCAGAAGAAAGGACCCTGCAAGGGCAATAAAAACCCTTGGCGAATATTCTATTATTATCAAAAAATAGCATACCAAAAACACCACAATACTTGCAATTGCTTTCGTATCCATACTCTTATTATTTACCTATTACCTTGTCTATGAAAAAATTTAAAAGTTTTTTTATTTATAACGGACTGTAGTAAAGATTTGTTTCTGGCAACCTAAATAAGGAATGCCCTGCAAACCTCATTCCTTGAAACATACCCCACAGGCACATCATCATTATTAACCACTATAAGACGTTGAACACCCTTCTTTTTCATCATAAGCGCCGCTTTAAGCATAGAGTCATCCTCTTTTACTATAAAAATATCCGTTTTCATCACATCTTTGGCAAGAACTAACGGGAGCATATAATCCATCTCTTCTATCTGCTCTGTCAAAAAATCGGCAAAAAAAGGAACTTTTTCCAAGATAGAGACCTCTGCCCTTGAAAAAAGCAGTTCGTTCAAAATCTCTTTCAAACTTATAACGCCCACTATTTTACCTACGCTATTCACTACAGGCAATATATTATGGTGAGAGGACGCAAATGCCTCAAAGATTTCTTTTAATGGCGAATTTTCTTTTATCTCCGGCAGATCTTTCGCCATAAAATCTTCTACTTTTTTCATATACTCCTTTTTTGTATTCTACAATGTTTTAAGGTATAATACAACAGGATAAGACAAAACTTGAAAGCACGAAATAAAAATATCGGGTAAAAAAAGAGATTAT
>JAAYXZ010000125.1 GCA_012515635.1 Elusimicrobiota bacterium | reverse complement strand
TTGAAATAATATTGGATAATCCCGCCCACACAATAAAGCCGGGAATGTTTTTAAGAGCAGATATCATTCTCGCTTCCCGTGAGAATGCATTCGTTATTCCTGTTGATAGCATCCTCACAAAAGAAGGAGCGCAATATGTCTTTGTAGCGGACAAAGAACATGCAAAAATCAGAGAGATTACCACAGGTCTGGAAAAAGAGGAGCAGATAGAGGTACTATCAGGACTGCAAGAAGAAGACCTATTGATTATTGAGGGTCAACGCACAGTAGAAGATGGAAGCAAAATATCTATTATCTGATAACAGACAGAAGGAGAGCAAAAAATGAATTTGCCTGAAATGGGTGTTAAGAAAGCAGTCACCACCGCCATGATTTTTATCGGTATCATTATAATGGGAGGCGTCTCTTTATCCCGTCTGGGATTGGATATGTTACCGGATATAGAAATCCCCACAATAATGGTTATTACCACATATCAAGGAGCGGGACCTGAAGAAGTAGAAACAAGAATTACCCGTATAGCGGAAGACAGATTATCCACCGTAGAAGACATTGACAGCATAGAAGCCACTTCCAGGGAAGGTATATCATTGCTGACTTTAATGTTCCACTGGGGAGCAAATCTGGATAATGCCGTGAACAATATAAGAGACCAGTTGGACATAATTAAACCGGCACTCCCTGATGACGCAGATGACCCGATAATATTTAAATTTGATATCGCTATGATACCTGCTCTCGTATACGGAGTGAGCGCAGATGAAGCAACCTACCCGCATCTGAAAAAAATGCTTGAGGACGAAATCGCTATCCCTCTTGAAAGTGTCCCGGGTGTTGCAAGCGTAACTGTAAGCGGAGGGCTGGAAAGAGCCATATTGGTAGAACTGGACAGCCAGCGGCTCAGGGCTTATAACCTATCTACTACTCAGATTATCAATGCTCTGCGAATGGAAAACCTCTCCTCTCCCGGAGGAAACATCAGAACAGGGAGTATGGATTATATAGTCAGAGTTCCAGCAGACTTAAAAACACAAGAGATAGAATCTGTAGTGGTCGCTTATAATAACGGAACCCCTATAAGAATCCAAGATGTTGCCACAGTAAAAGATGACTTTAAGGAAGTGACACAAGAGAGTTTGATAAACAGACGGCCTGGTTTGATACTGATGATTCAAAAAGAATCAGGGGCTAATACTGTAAATGTCTGTAAAAGCGTTTTTGCAAAAATGAAGACACTTAAAAACAACCTTCCTTCCAATGTTGAGTTTACTCTGGTATTGGATTCCAGCGACCAGATTATCAAATCTATAAACAACCTGCGCAACTCTCTTTTGACAGGCGGAATTTTGGTAATCCTTGTTATTTTATTATTTCTGGGCAGTTTGCGTTCTTCTCTTATAATAGCAACCTCCATACCTGTCTCTCTTATTGCCACTTTCATCTTTTTATATATGGCAGGATACACAATAAACATACTCTCATTATCCGCTTTGGCTATCGCTATAGGAATGGTCGTTGACGCTTCAATTGTAGTATATGAAAACATTTACCGTCATATAGAAAACGGACAAGAAATACAAAAAGCTTCTATTGTGGGAGGAAGCGAGGTAGCAGGGGCTATGACAGCTTCTGTAATGTGCATCGTGGCAATATTCATTCCCGTAATATTTGCGGGAGGGCTTGCGGCTGTCTTTTTCAAACAACTTGCCTATGTTTGCTCTATAGCAATTATTGGCTCTCTCTTAACTGCATTAACACTTATTCCAATGCTTAACTCCAAAAACCTTGCCTCTAAAAAAGAAAAATCTATGACAGACAAAAAAGACCTTTCAACAAAGCTTATGTTATTCACCAATAAATGGTTCACTAAACTGGAGAATACTTATGAGAACGCCTTAAAAAAAGCGCTTCAGCATCGCAAAAGAGTAATATTCACATCCCTTGCTGTTTTTCTCGTAAGCTTGTTTATGATACGATTTGTAGGAAGCGACTTTATACCACAACAGGATGAGGGACGACTCTCTTTTTCTATCACCCTTCCTGTAGGAACCAGATTTGAAAAAACAGGAGAAGTGACAAAAGCAGTGGAAGATATTGTTTACCGCGAGATACCCGAACTAAAAATGACACGCACAAGCTGGGGTGTCGGAGCAAGTGGCGGTATCGCCACTCTTATGGGGGGAGAGCAGGCATCGCACATAGGCAATATAACGGTTGCTCTTGTGGATAAATCTGAACGGAGAAGAACCCCACAGCAAATAGCCCATGATATGAGCGACAAATTAAATATTTTCCCCGACGCAGAGGTAAAATATAGTGCCGCATCTATGGGCGGCGCTATGCTTGGCGGGGGGCATCCTTTATCTGTAGAGGTGCGAGGACATGACCTTAATCACGCAAAAGATATCTCTTTAAGAGTTGCTAATACACTGGAGAATATAGACGGTGTAACCGATGTGACCATTTCAAGGAAAGAGGGCAGACCGGAACTGCAGGTGCTTATAGACAGGGAAAGAGCATCCTTGCTCGGAGTGAACGCAGCAACTATCTCCAGTATTCTAACCACCTATTTTCAAGGTTCTGTAGCCACATTTTACAGGGAAGCAGGTGATGAATTTGATATTCTTGTACAACTGAAACCTGAAGACAGAAGCACTATAGAAGACCTGAAGAATATTCTTGTTCCCCTTCCAAACGGAGGACAAGTGCCATTATCTCAGGT
>JAAYXZ010000124.1 GCA_012515635.1 Elusimicrobiota bacterium | reverse complement strand
TATCTATCGTTCATATTATGCCATAAGGGATTTGAGAACATCCTCAGGAAGACCTACGAATGCGGTCTATGGTTTTCTTATGGCTATCTTGAAACTTATTAAAGAAAAAAACCCCGAGTATATCTGTATTCTTTATGATTTGAAGGCGCCTACAATAAGGCATAAATCCTTTGCAGAATATAAAGCGCACAGGAGACCGATGCCCGATGAACTTGTTGAACAACTTTGCGTCATAAAAGAGATGACAGGGCTATTAGGGATTAAACAGATGGAGAAAGAAGGGTATGAGGCGGATGACCTTATTGCAACCCTTGCGGAGAGGTTCAAAAGAGAAGATAACAGAGTTTTTATAATCACGGGGGATAAGGATATTATGCAGATATTGAATGAACAGACCGTGATTGTCCGTCCCGACGGGAAGAAGCAGGTTACCATTGATGATTTCCGTAAACAATATGGAATGGAGCCATCGTCTGTTCCTGATATCATAGGGCTGTCGGGGGATGCCTCTGATAATATTCCAGGAGTGTATGGCATAGGGGAGAAGACGGCTTTAAAACTGCTTCAGAGATACGGGACCATTGAAGACCTTTACAACTGTGTTGAAGAAGTGGAGCCGGAGAGAGTAAGGAAACTGTTGATAGATAACAGAGAAAACGCTTTTTTGAGTAAGGAGTTGGCTATTCTTAAAAAAGACATAGAGATGGATATAAGGATGGACGACTTGAGGGTTGCGCCTCCTGATTCACAAGAACTTCTCCAAATCTTTGAGGAACTTGAGTTTAAAAAAATAGCCGTTCAGTTAGAGAAGGTGTTTCCGTCTTTTAATGCATCAGGACTGGATAAAGATGTTCTTTATCTCTCCACAGGCGAAACTCTTTCTGTGGCGCAGGTTATGGAGCATCCTTTGTCTTACAGGAATATTCTGGAGGATAAGGGGATAAAAAAATACGGCTATAATCTCAAGGATATATTGGTGGAAGTTAAGAGACAAGGCGTGCAGTTTAAAAGCCCTGCCTTTGATATATCTATAGCAGAACACCTTACAGACAGGGTGCTAAATGAACAGGATGTTAGGCGTATTGTATCCGAATATGACGGTCTCTTTAAGGAGATGGGTATGGAAGACCTTTTTTATCGGATAGAGATGCCGCTTGTAGAGACACTTGCATGGATGGAGACAAACGGGATAAAAACAGATAAGGGTATCCTTGAACAATTTGAAGTGCAATTGATTAAGGAACTCAGTGGCTTGGAAGACAAGATATACCAAACAGCGGGAGAAGTGTTTAATATCAACTCTTCTCAACAACTTGCCGCCATATTTTTTCAGAAGTTCAAACTGCCGGTAAGGAAGAAGGGAAAGACAGGTCCATCTACGGATACAACTGTATTGAAGGAATTGTCTTCTCTTCATCCGTTGCCTGAACTTATACTTGAGTATAGAGAACTTTATAAATTGAAGTCAACATATATTAAAGGGCTAATCGCTTTTATAGATGAAGCCACAGGAAGAATATATCCGAATTTTAGTCAAGTATCCACTTCCACGGGGCGGTTGAGTTGTAATAACCCCAATCTCCAGAATCTTCCGATAAGAACAGAGAAAGGTAGCAATATCAGGAAGGCGTTTTGCTGTGAAAACGGCAATATATTGTATTCTTTTGATTATAATCAGGTAGAACTTAGAGTTCTTGCGCATTTCACAGAAGATGTTAATCTTGTGGATGCTTTTAAACATAACAGGGATGTTCACACAGAGACAGCGAACATACTTTTTGCAGCGGATTCTCTTTTTTCGCTCTCCCCGGAACGTTATAACGAAAAGGATTTAAGAAGGGTGGCCAAGACAATTAACTTCGGAATAATGTATGGCATGAGTCCGTATGGGCTCTCTAAGGAGTTGGGGATATCCGGTTCTGAGGCGGATAACTTTATAAAAGAGTATTTTTCCAAATTTCGGGGAGTGAGCGAATATTTTAAAGAGATTTTGGAGGCAGTGGAGAGGGATGGTTTTGTTACAACCTTGATGAACAGGAGAAGATATTTCCCCGAGGTAAGAAGCGCCAACAAAACACAGCGGGAATTTGCTAAGAGGGCGGCAATAAATATGCCTATTCAGGGCTCTGCCGCTGATTTAATAAAAATTGCTATGAACAGGGTGTATGATTTTTTCCAGACAGCGAATCTTAAAAGTATGATGGTGCTTCAGATACATGATGAACTTTTATTTGAGGTATATCCCGAAGAAGAAGAGATAGTGGCTAAGAATGTCAAAGAGATAATGGAGAATATTGCGGAACTCCATGTTCCCCTTAAGGTTGATATGAAAAAGGGGTTCAACTACCTTGAAATGCAGGATATTGCTTTATAACATCTTGTCTTCTTTTCAATAGATTGGGATGGACAGGCAAGAAAGAGAGAGCAGAATGCCAAGCGCTGAACATAATACAAAAAAGGATATAAAAACCGGAGTGAAGGGTGTTATATTTGATTTTGATGGCACTCTTGTGACACTATCCATTGATTTTAAGAAAATAAAGGAAAAGATATTAAGAGAGGCGGATAGATGTGGTTTGAAGAAATTGAAGTCAAATCTTCCCATACTTGAATTGCTTGAAAGGATTAAAAAACTTGATGGCGGGAAAGGACGGGAGTTTTATGAGATAGGGCATAGGATTTTAAGGGAAGAGGAGATAAGGGCGTCAAAACATACGGATATACCGAAAGATACTATGGATTTACTCAGCACATTAAGGGAAAAAGAGATAAAAATCGGAATAATTACAAGAAATTGCAGGGCTGTTGTGGAGAGTGTTATAAACAGATTCGGCATACCTTATGATGTATTGCTTGCAAGAGATGATGTAAGAAAGGTCAAGCCGGATATCTCCCATATTGAGGAGTGTTTAAAACTTTTGGGATTAAAAAAGAATGAGGTTATTCTTGTAGGAGACCATCTCTTTGATGTCAGGGCAGGGAGAGATTCAGGGATATTGAGTGTAGGGCTGAAAAACAGCGCTATACCGGCAAAGGATTTCATCAGGGAGGGGGCTTGTTTTGTTATAGAGAACTTAAGTGAAATGAAATATATTATCGGAGCAAAGGGGTTTCCTGCGGGTAAACTCCCGAATATGCTGTTGAGATATCTTCTCAAAAAATACACTATCACAGATAAAGGTGTGATAGCAAAACCAGGTGTGGGTATTGATTGCGCTATTTTCAAGGTAAAGGATAAGGTTGTGCTTGCAAAGACCGACCCGATAATACTTACCTCTGAAGATATCGGTTTTTATCTGGTCAATATTAACGTTAATGATATTGCAATGATGAGAGGGGTGCCTTCACATTTTCTGGCTGTTCTTTTGTTCCCTGAAGATACTGTCTTTCCTGATATAGAAAGAGTGTTTTCCCATATAAGCAAGGAGTGCGGAAAGTTCAATATAAGATGGGTAGGCGGGCATACCGAGATAGTAAGCGGGATTACCCGTCCGATTGCGGTGGGGTTAATGTTGGGTGAACCGATAAAAAAAATGAAAAGAAAGAAGATAAGGGAAGGAGACAGCGTATTTCTTGTAAAGGAGATAGGAATAGAGGGGGCGTCCATTATAGCAAGAGAAAAGTATGAAGAACTTAAAAAGTTTTTTTCTGAAAGATATATTAACAGGGTTAAAGATGCGGTCTTATACCCCGGGATAAGCGTATTTAACGAAGCCCGTATTTTATGGGAGAACTTTGATATAAAGTATATGCATGACCCGACAGAAGGGGGAATATCTACAGCGCTATATGAGATGGCAGAGGCGAATAATACAGGGTTGTTGATTTATCCTGAAAAACTGATGTTTTATTCACCCGCTGTGAAGTTTTGTGAAATATTCAATCTTGACCCTTTGGGGATTATATCTTCGGGTTGTGTTGTGGGGATAATAGGGAAAGATAAAGAGAGAGAATTAACGGATTTTTGCAAGAAAAGAAAGATAAAGATGCAGATTATAGGAGAGACATCAGAGAAAGACGATGGTGTCTGGTGCAGAAAAGGCGGCATAAAAGATAGGTTTCCCCGTTTTGAAAGGGATGAGATTAACCGCCTACAATAACCCCTTTTTTATGGGGATGTATCTCTTATCTTTTTACTCGAGCGTTTCCTTCCCAGATACTCCAAATCTCTTCCTCATTGAGCGGTTGCCCGTAATCGGTTAAAAGGGTTACTACCAATGCTCCGCAAGCCCATCCGAACTGAAGACACTTTTCAGGGTCCCAGCCCTTTAGGATGCTGTATAGTGTCCCTCCGACAAAGGCGTCTCCGCCGCCGATTCTGTCAAGGACTCCTATCTCGCGCGGTTCCACTACAAACCAATCAGAACCGACAGACATAATTGCGCCCCAAAGATGTTTATTCGCGCTTACCACTTCTCTGAGGGTTGTGGCATATACTTCATTGTTAGGAAAAGATTTTTTTACTCTGGATATCATCTCTTTAAATGCATCTATCTGCGCTTTTATGTTTTTACCACCGGGTTTTGGACCTTCAATGCCGAGACAAAGTTGAAAGTCCTCTTCATTGCCGATGAGTATATCCGCCACCCCTGCTATTTTAAGGAATATATCCCTTAGTTCTGTCTCCCTGTTTTTCCAGAACGAAGCCCTGTGGTTTAAATCAAAAGAGATACGTGTTCCGTGTCTTTTGGCTATCTTGGATAGTTCAAGGCAGAACTGCCCTGTTTCAGGGGAAAGAGCAGCAAACAGTCCAGACATATGCATAACTTTTACGCCTTCTTTTCCAAAGATTCTTTCAAGGTCAAAATCCGCAACGCTTAAAGTTCTCCCCACTTCTCCCGCTCTGTCGTTCCATACCCTTGGACCGCGTGAACCATAGCCCGAATCAGCGATATTAAACTGGTGTCTGTAACCCCAAGGACCGCCTTGCGGTACTTCTGACGCTTCTATATCCATTCCCCTGCTCTTCAGGTTCTCTTTTATAATCCGCGCGATAGGGCTTCCCTTGACGAGCGCGGTAAGCACCTTAACGGGCAGTCCAAGGTGAGCGCTTATACTTGCCACATTGGATTCAGCGCTTGTTGTTTGCATTATAAAGGTATCACTGCTGTGAGTCGGTTGATTGTTGACGGGGGTAATTCTGATACCCATGCTTGTGGGAACAAGCAATGCATATTTGCTATTCTCTCTCAATTTCATCTTTTGCCCTCCTGTTTCAAGTCTCCTTAGGTTTAATATTATATTGTATAAAAAGACGAGTTGCAAAAATATCCTGTTTTTTTATATTGTTTCAGGAGTGATGTGGTATAATAACTAAGAGATAGGAGGACAATGTGAGATATAAACTAATATTATTTCTTTCAGTAGTTATATCCTTAAACTGCTTTGCCTTCTGGGAATGGACACCTCAAACAGGCAAATGGCTAAACCCAAAATATGCGGTGCAGGGCACGCCCAAAGAACAGTTTGAATTTGCAGAACAATTAAGAAAAGAAGGTAATACAGGAGGCGCCCTGCTGGAGCACGAAAAACTTGTAAAGCACTATCCTGATTCGGAATATGCTTCTTCTTCCTGTTTTATTGCCGGAGAGATATACAGGTCAAGGGGAGAGAATAAAAGGGCGTTTGATTCTTATCAGAGAATAGTGGACAAATATCCTTCGTCTCCTTTGCTTATGGAGACGATAAACAGGCAGGCGGATATAGCGGAGGAAGAGATAGCAAAGGGTTCAGGATGGCTTGTGCTTAAAGAGCGCAAGATAGAGAGAGGGGAGATGCTTGCCACTGTGATAGAGAACCATCCGTATGCGGAAGACACATATAAGCGGGCAATGGATTTGGGAAAATTTTATTTGGAGAACAAAGAATATAAGAAGGCAAAAGAGACATTCTCTAATATTATAATGAAGAGCGCCAGTTCATCTGTTCTTGCGGAAGCGCAGTTTTATCTTATAAAAACTGAGTTTCTTGCAATTCCTGAGGTCTCAACGGATATAAAACAATATGACGGCGTTAGAAAAAAGATAGAGACATACCTGTCGCTTTATCGGGATAGTGTTTATATTGATGAGATAATAAAAATAAAAAACAAGTTAATGGAAAGAGAAGCGAAAAAGTATAACGAGATAGCTTCTCATTATGAAAAGTCGGGAAAATGGGAATCGGCTAAATACTATTACAGTATTCTTGCCGAAAATTATCCGGATACAAATTATGGCAAAGATGCGCACAAGAAACTTTCTGGTAATAATTAGCATCTCTCTCTTTTTGAGCGGATGTGGTTATAAATTTTTGGGAAGTTCTAAAACAAAGGTCTTTGTCAGTCCTGTTATAAATCAATCTTTTCGGCCGCTTGCGGATATCTATCTTGCTAATGCATTAAGGGATGTGTTTATAGAGTACCCTGAATATCAATTGGTTAAACACCCTGAAGATGCGGAATATACTTTGAATGTTAAGATTAACAAGTGGGATAGGAGCCCCCTGTTTTTTTCGGGGGAAAAGACCAGAGAGATAGTTGTTGCAAGGTTTTTGATAGAAGCGGAGGTGGTTCTTTTGGGGAACGATAAGGTTGTTTTTACAGATATGATAGCGGAGAGCGTTCCTGTATCACTGGGAAAGGATTATGATGAGGAGCGCATTTTGGAGGATATCTCCAAAAATTTGGCGTCAAAGATATATTTTTTATTGGTAGAGAGAAGATGAAAAGAAGTGAGACAGATAACCATATAATACTTAATAACCCTGGGCAAACAGAAGAGATAAAACAATGCCTTATAGCGGAACATAAGATACCGAAAGAGGGGGTGCAGACCGTTTTTGCGGATGATGTTCTCATAAAAACACTCCTTGAAGATGCTTTGGTGTTTCCGCTCTTTTCAAGTAAAAAACTTATTCATATAAAAAACTGTGAAGGGATAAATTTAGAAGATTGTAAATTATTAAAAGGGTTCTTTGATAATCCTGAGGAGAATGTCTTTTTAATCTTAAGCGGCACAAAGATAAAGAGTGTTCTTAATGATTATGTGGATATAGAAGAGGAGAAAGGTGAGGTAACCGTACAACTTT
>JAAYXZ010000123.1 GCA_012515635.1 Elusimicrobiota bacterium | reverse complement strand
TTCACCTCCTGTTTTTATCTTACCACTATTTAAGTAATTTAGGAACAACCGTGTTTTTTACAAAAACAATAAGTTTGATGAAGAAAAATATTGTCAGAGCAAAGAAAACAAGAATTAGAGAACAAGACAGCCACCGTGCCATATGGCTATACAAGAATGCAAATAGATGAAGAAGGAAGTAAATTAAGTGAAGGCCTGCGGTAATTGCGGCTACAGGAAAGATTATGTTTAAAACATCTTTTTTAATTTCCTGTTTTTGTTTTAAAAGGTCGCTTTTTATTGACTTTCTCAAAACTTTGGCGTGACCGCAATTCTTGCAGACAGTGATACTACTAGGATTGTCAAAACTGCACTCCATACACACCCATATCTCCCCTTTTTTTACTCTGTTTTCTTTCTCTGCCCTCTTTATCTTGAAAGATAACCCCAGAAGTCCGCTAAATTTATTTCTTTCGCATATTTCTTCAGCATGCATGTAAAAACCGATGGCTTTCTCATATTCCTGCCTTTTCACATATAAATCTCCAAGCTCGACAAGTGCTTTGTAAATAAGAGCCGGTTCCACAGCTTTTTCTATAATCTCGGTCAACCTTTGCATATCGGGTTCTTCCTGCTTTATTCTTATTCTTTCATCTCTCTTCATATCCTGTCTCTTTATCCATTCCCATAACACCAGGGGTATGGGGACATATAGAAGGCACAGTGAAAGATATCCTTTTCTTGCTGTAAAGAGAGCAAGAACGAGAAATAGAATTGTTATCAGTTCTATCAATAATAAACTTCTCTTGGATATCTCATATAACTCTCCGTCTTGCGGAAAATGTATTAATTCAAGAAACAGAGAGAAAAAAACCAAAAAAAACAAACTTGTTCGGCTGATATAAAAAATCAAGTAGTTTTCTCCTTTCCCACCAGAGAGACGAAGATGTCCTCAAGTGTAAAATCAAGGACCTCTGTGCTTTTTGGGTTGAATTCATCGAGTTTTTTCAATACATCGGGGGTGTAATCCTTCACGGTCAAAACCACTTCATGGCCCAGCATCTCTTTCTTGAGTAATTCGGGGAAGGATATTGTATTCGGTATCTTATCCTCAAAGATAAGTCTGATTTGTTTCATCGAATCTTTGAGTTTATCCAGCGGCTGTGACAGCATAAGTTTTCCCTCCTCTATAATCCCCACGTAGTCGGCTATCTGCTCTGCTTCGGTAATAATGTGGGTGGAAAAGAAGACGGTCTTTGCCTCCTGATGGATAACCTCAATGATGCCCTGCAGAAACTCCCGCCTGACTACAGGGTCTAAACCTGATGTGGGGTCGTCAAGAATTAAAAGTTCCGGCTGGTGGGCGAGGGCAAGTAGGAGAGCGAGTTTCCCATTCATACCTCTGGAAAGATCTTTGACCTTTGCTGTTCTGGGAAGTTCAAAGCGTTTCAGGAGATCTTCAGAAAGAGCATTATTCCATGTTGGATAAAAAGGACTGCAGAAGTTGATAGTTTCTTCAACGGTCATCCAGTCGTACATCTTCTGGTTGTCAGCCACGTAACCAACCCGTTTTTTGATAGGGACGGGGTCTTTATCAGGGTTCATCCCAAGCACTTCCGCTTTTCCGTCTGTTTTTTGCAACAAGCCCATAAGTATGCGGATGGTTGTAGTTTTGCCTGCGCCGTTTCTACCAATAAACACATAGACAGAGCCCTTTGGAACTTTCAGGTCTAAAGAACTCACAGCTTCTTTGTTGTGGATATATTTCTTTGTAAGACCTTCTGTCTCAATCACAAAATCTGCCATTTTTCCGCCTCCTTTTAATTCGTTACCTTAAAGGATATATCGTCATAGTTTTGTATGGAATTGGTTAAACCGTTATCGTCTTTCTCATTAGAACCTACACTGCATATGATGAATCCTTTGCCCTCTTTGCGATATATATAGTCCTTGCCGGTAAATGGGTCAAGGGGCAATTCTTTAATAATCTCAGGGGCAAGAGGGGAGAGAGTATTAGGATAGTTACCGTGTTTTTCCTTGTATATCTTCAATGCAAGCGCAAGTTTGAAAGTATCAAGGGTTGCTTGATAATTAGTCTCCACAATTATTGATCGGCTGTAACCCGGCATTAACATTCTTGTAAAGACATATCTTTGGGGTCTCTTTGCTTCAAACCCAAAATTCTTCTCCCAGTTATCATATTTTTCTTTTACCAAATAATATGGTTCATCTGTAATTTTCATTAGATTCGTAACTGCATGGATGAAAGAGGCATAATCTTCTTTTAAAATCGGTCTGCCAAAATAACTACCATAGATATTCCACAAAAAGTGAGTTTCTATGTCATTATCAAAAGATGGCCAAACAAAAAGTTGCTTCCAGGACAGATGCCTTCTAAAACTTTTCAAAAGGGATTCACCCACAAAGACCATATCTCCTTCCAATGATTGTTTCATGAAGTACCTGTTTTTTTTGTCTATTATTCTAATGAGCGCCTGGTATTCTGAAAAGGAGTATCTATCGCCAGGCTTATCAAGCAGCTGCTGAAAAGAGTCAATAGCAATTTCATCTGCTGCTATCCTGACCCATTGGGAGTTGGAAATAGGTTCTTTAACTAAGGCATTTCCCAGCAATAATCCTGTTTTAGCTAACTGAAACGCTTCTTGAAACTGTTTTTCTTCAGAAAGAATATAGGTCTTTGCAGCTATTAATCTTGCCAATATGCGTATTTTATCAAGATGGAGCAGCAGCATATCCGCCAGACCTTCCTCATACTTAATATCAAAACGGCAGGCTGGCATATTAACCGCTTGCTCAATCAAGCCATAGAATTTAATAAATTCAGGGTCTTTCATAATCCTGCTTATCGTTCTTTTCTGTTCTTCCGTCAGTTTTTCTACTGGAATTTTACTTTCATACGGTATATATGCCCACTCTGTCTTGTATCTCTCTTTTAACTTATCCGCCAATTCAAAAGCCTCATGATAAACAAAGGCTGCATTGCCTTCATCTTTGACGAGGGGCGGGATTATTTCCTCTGGGGTTATTTTGAAACCCTGCGCTTTTGCCTGCTGGATGGTCCTATTAAGTTTTATTGTAGCCGTAAAGTTTGCAATAGCATGTATTCCAAAAGGACAGGTTAGAATAACAATGCTTGTAACAAAAACTGTCTTCAGGGAACGATTGTCTTTTACAATGGCCTTCTGCCAAGTGATGAATGACAATATAAGAAATACAGCCTGTATAGCAGAAAAGATAGAAAATACAAATATAGAAGAATGAGGAGATATTAAGACTGAAACAAGAAATAAAGGTGTAACAAGAAAGATGCCAAATATTAGGATAAACGGTATACAGAGAATTGCAGGAAGAGCATTTTTAAGTAAGAGAGAACTAAAGCAGGTAGCCGAATAGAGAGTAATTGTGGATAGAAATAAATACAAAATAGGCAAAAGCGTCTTAGGGTAAGGGTCTACAAAGGGAACATTGAAAATAAGGGGAACATTGAAAATAAGGTGAGAAAGTAGAACGAGAATCAAAAGAAGTAAAAGTCCTGAAAAGTATTTTATCC
>JAAYXZ010000122.1 GCA_012515635.1 Elusimicrobiota bacterium | reverse complement strand
GCCTATAAGCATATTAAAAATACTGTTTATCTACGGGTTTGCAATATCCGTATTTGTCTTTTATGTCAAAAATTTTCCCGCTCCCGCTCTTTTACAAAAGATAGGAGGAAGCGAGGATATAGAGATATTAAGTTTTTCAACGGACAGGTATCTTCTTCACAGCGAAACATTTATTCCCCCTGACAAATTCATCAACATACAGTTTTCAGAATCATTTAAAGACGGCGGAATTGTTACCGTGAATGCGGAGAATGCTGTATATGCGGGAGATAATAATTGGGTTTTCCGAAAAGGGAAATTATGGTATTTCAATAGTGTCGGGCAACTTGAAAAGTCGGAGAGTTTTGAAAGTAAAATGCTGACTATTATGATTGAACCGAGCATTATCACCGAAACATCAAGAGATATAAACGAACTATCCTGCAGGGAGATTAAAAATATGGTGGTAAAACTAAAAGAACTCAACATATCCTCCACTTATCTTCAGAGCGTCTATAATGAAAGATTTGCCTATCCGCTGTTAAATATGTTCCTTCTCCTTATACTGGTTCCTTTCTTTTATGTTAAACAGAAAATTTCAAGGGTATTTGTGCTGGGGTTTGCCGTATTCCTGTCTTTTATAAGCTACGGCGTTTTTTCATCAGGTTACACCCTTGCGAAGGCGGGTAAGTTGCCGGTGTTTTTAGGTGTGTGGTTAGTCCATATACTTCTTTCTCTTTCGGTCACACTATATTTTTTCTGGTTGTATAAGAAGACAAAATCTTGTATAATATAGCAAATTTTCTAAACTTTCCATATTGGATTATTTAAGGACCCAAACCAGGCAGTGATGAAAAAGAAAGATATATTGATAGAAATAGGATGCGAAGACCTTCCTTCGTGGTCAGAAAAATACTTTAATGAGCGGTGGATTCCTGTATTTACTCTATTGCTTGAGGAGTATAGGATTGGATATGGGGAAGTCAGGTTTTTTACTACACCGAGAAGGTTAATTCTATTCATAAAAAGCGTAAGCCCTAAACAGCAGGATATGACTATGGAGATATACGGACCTCCTGCAGAAATAGCGATGGACAGGAACGGAGACCTTACTCCTGTGGCAGAAAAATTCGCAAGGTCCCACAACGTTGATACCAAGCATCTTCTTATAAGGGAAAGAAAAGGCAAGAAAGTGCTTGTTGTGGCAAAACATGAAAAAGGCAAGCAGACAACTGAGGTAATAGGGGAAGTTCTGAGGGAGAGCGTAAATCGGTTGGAGATACCGAGAGGAATGAAATGGAACGGAGGGGATTTCAAGTTTTTAAGGCCTATCAGATGGATAACGGCTTTTTACGGAACGAAACCTCTAAAGATATCCCTCGGCGGAGTAAAGAGCGGTAACTTCTCTTACGGACACAGGACTCTCGCTCCCTCTAAACTTAAAATCTCAAGTTCTGTTGACTATATAGATAAAATCCTTAAAAATTTTGTTATATTTGACCCGGAAGTCCGTTTTGAATATGCCAAAACAGAGATAATAAGGAAGACAGGCAATAAAAACTTTACTTTTGATGAAGAACACCTGAAGAAGGTTATCGCTACGGCGGAATATCCTGTTATAGAGGTCTGTGAGTTAAAAGAGGAGCATATGGAGATTCCTCAGAAAGTGGTAAGCGCGGTAATAATGGCGCTCAACGGCATCCCCTTATCGGATAAAGACGGGCGTTTAAGCAAAAGATACATAGCCATCTTTGATGGGACAGGCGGAGAGGAGATAAAGACCAACTATCAGAATGTTTTATATGCAAAGATGGAGGATGCTGTCTTTTTTATAGAAAAGGATTTACAGACCAAATTTAACGATTACACAGAGCGCTTAAAAAACATTGCTTACCATCCCAAATGGGGAAGTATGTATGAAAGGGTTCAAAGATTCCATAAGATATATGAGGTTCTGACAAGATTTCTGGATTTCAATGTTGAAGAAAAAGCAAACATAAAAGATATAATCAATCTCTGCAAAAACGATTTATCAACCCTGATGGTTACAGAGTTCCCTTCCCTTGAAGGGGTTATAGGCAGAGTTTATGCGGAAAAACAACAATATAACAGCACTGTCGGCGCAGGAATTGAACAGCATTACTGGCCCAGATTTAGTGGGGATGCTCTGCCTCAAAGCAGGGAGGCATCTATTGTTTCAGTGATAGTTCGGATAGAGACAATATGCGGGTTTTTACTCAGCGATGTCGAGGTGAAAGGCAGCGGCGACCCGTATGGTCTTAAAAAAGTCACCAACGGTATGATGGAGATAATATGGGAGAAGAACCTGGATTTTTCGATAAGAGAGGTTATAGGCAAAACTTTGGAGGTCTTCGGTCATTATTCTCCTGAATCGGAAGACAAGATAATGGATTTCATCTTACAGCGGGTAGATAATTTGTTTGCGGGGAAAGACATATCTCCGGGTATCAGAAAGGCGGTTATGTCCGTGAATGAGGAGAACTTTGTGATACAGAAAGAGAAGATAGATGCGCTTGAGAATTTCTTCAAGACCGGCTCAGCAAAAAATCTTCTTGTTCCTTTTATAAGGATTGCCAATATTTTGAAACAGGCGTATGAAAAAAATATTGCTTTTGGAGATTTTGAAGAATCGCTTCTTATGGACGAGACAGAGAAGCAACTCTTCAGTTTTTATAAAGAAAATATGACGATATCAGAATTACTTGAGGGCGAAACCAGAGATTACAAATTATTTATACAACAATTAGGCAAATGGCGTAAAATAATTGATAAGTTTTTTGACGATGTTCTTGTTATGTCTGATGATGTAAAACTCCGTAATAACCGTCTGGCATTATTGAAAAAAATTAATGACCTTTTTCTTTTATTTGCGGATTTTTCCCTGATACCAATTGTGGAGGTTGAAGATGCTTAAAGATATTGATAAAGAAGTTTATAATGCTCTTATCTCTGAAGAGGAGAAACAGAGAAGCACTATAGGGCTTATCCCTTCGGAGAACATAGTAAGCAAAAACGTTTTAAAACTCATGGGTTCTGTATTTACCAATAAATATGCTGAGGGCTATCCCGGTAAGCGTTATTACGGCGGCTGTAAATTTATTGATGAGATAGAGAATTTAGCCAACGAAAGAGTGTGTTCGTTATTTGGGGCGGAACATTCCAATGTTCAGCCGCACTCAGGAAGTCAGGCAAATATGGCGGCCTATTTTTCCGTGCTTAAGCCGGGAGATAAAATCCTTGCTATGAATATACTTGCAGGCGGCCATCTAACACATGGCTTAAAAGTCAATTTCTCAGGCGTATTCTATCAGGCGGTGTTCTATAGCGTGGACAAAGAGACAGAGACGATAGATTATGACGTGGTTAGGGATATAGCCCTTAAAGAGAGACCTCAAATGATTGTTTGCGGGGCAAGTTCATACTCAAGAATAATCGATTTTAATAAGTTTTATCATATCGCTCAAGAGGTGAACGCATATCTTCTTGCTGATATAGCGCATATAGCAGGGCTTGTAGCGGCTAATCTACATCCGTCTCCTGTGCATCTTGCCAATTTTACAACATCCACAACCCATAAGACATTGAGAGGTCCGCGGGGTGGTTTGATTCTCTGTAAGAAGGAACATGGCAACAAACTTGACAGTTCTATAATGCCTGGTATTCAGGGCGGTCCCCTTATGCATATAATAGCCGCTAAGGCAGTGGCGTTCAAAGAGGCGATGAACCCGAGTTTCTTTGATTACCAGAGACAGATAATCAAAAATTGCCAAAGATTGTGCGAGGAGTTTAAAAACAGAGGTTACAGGATTATAAGCGGAGGAACAGATAACCACCTGTTCTCAATAGACCTGAGAAACAAGGGGATAAATGGCAATGAGTACGAGAAACTGCTTGAGGATGTCGGCATAATAACCAACAAAAACCTTATTCCCTATGACCCACAGCCGCCATATATAACAAGCGGATTACGGATAGGGACTCCTCTTATTACAAGTAGAGGTATGAAAGAAGACGATATGGCTATTATTGCCGGGTGGATGGATGAAACCCTGAAAAACAGAAAGGATGAAAAAATTTTGAAAGATATATCTAAAAAAGTAAGGAGGTTTGCCCGTGAGTTCCCCATCTATCCATCGTCCTGATTGGGATGAGTATTTCCTTAAAATAGCCGAACTGGTAAGCAGCCGCTCTACATGTATAAGGCGGCATGTAGGTGCGGTTATTGTAAAGGAGAAAAGAATATTGGCTACAGGATATAACGGAGCGCCTTCAGGTATATCTCATTGTGCCGATGTCGGATGTATCCGCGAAACAATGAAAGTCCCTTCAGGAGAGAGACATGAATTATGCAGAGGGCTTCACGCAGAGCAGAATGCTATTATTCAGGCGGCATATCACGGCGTCTCCATAAAAGGAAGTGTTTTTTATATCACCTCCCATCCTTGCAGTGTGTGCGCAAAGATGATTATAAACGCAGGGATAGGTGAAATCATAATAAAAGACGGATACCCCGATAAAATAGCAGAAGACCTTTTAAGTGAAGCAGGCATCAAAATCCGCAGAGCAATACAGAAGAAGCAATGATGGAGAAACAACACCCAATACCGCCGCTTGTAAAAACAATCCTTTCATCAAGAGGTTATAAAACCGAGAGATCTATGGTTGATTTTATTTATAGCGGGGTCTCCAGTTTATCCGACCCGTTTCTTATTCCTAATATGAAAAAAGCATGCGCAACCCTTGAAAAAGCCATCTCTAAAAAAGAGAAGATATTTGTCTATGGAGATGGGGATGCTGACGGCGTCTGCGGTTCATTTCTCCTTTTAAACCTGCTTTGCCTTGTAGGCGCTGATTTTTCATTCCGTCTTACCCATAGATTGGATGATGATTATGAGATAGAGGAGATGCTTATAAATGAGATTGCGAAGGAGAAATATTCTCTTTTGATATCGGTGGATTGCGGGATTTCTTCTTATCAAGCCCTTAAAACTGCGGGAGATAACGGAATAAAAGCCATAGTTCTTGACCACCATATAGGGGAAACATCTAAACTGCACCCTTCTCATATATATGTAAATCCTTGGATGGAGAAGGAATGGAAAAACGGGACGGAGAATTTAAGCGGCGCAGGTATCGCGTATAAATTTGTGGAAGGAATGGGGATTTTACTCCCTGGATTAAAAGAAGGCAAGGCGTATGAATTCATAGAATTAGTTGCGCTCTCCATTATTGCTGATTCTCTTCCGTTAACGGGTGAAAACAGAATATTCGTAAAAGAGGGGCTTCGCAGAATGTCTTATACTAAAAACAAAGGGTTGGCGGCGCTCATAGAAAGCCAGAACCTGACTCCTCCTTTCTATCTGAAAAATATTTCAAGACGTTTAGTTCCCCGCCTTAATTCCCCTGGCAGATTGGGTAATCCTGATATAGCCCTGAATCTCTTAATGGAAAAAGACGGGTTTGGTATCAATGAGGCAGTTAAAAAAGTGGAACAGATGGATAGAGAAAGATACCAGATGGTGGTGAAAGCGATAAAGACGATAAAAAAAGAAGCGCTGAAAAATGGTTTTATTGCTTCAGAAGATATATCCCCCGGCATATGCGGGATTATTGCCTCTCGGTTGTCAGGGCAGTATTGCAAGCCCTTTATGGTCGGATACCGCTCAGATGATTTTTTAAGGGGCTCCATAAGGGCGCCTGCGGGATATAATTTACACAAGAAACTTAAACCGCTGAATAAGTATATGTTGTCTCTGGGCGGGCATAAAGAAGCGATGGGTTTTAAGTGTACAACGGAATATATACCGCAAGTAAAAAAAATATGGAAAGATATAAAATGGGAAGCAGAGAAACCGAACGATTATTACGACTGCATTCTTGATATCAGCGACCTCAACCCTTCCATAATAGAAGAGATAGACGCT
>JAAYXZ010000121.1 GCA_012515635.1 Elusimicrobiota bacterium | reverse complement strand
TGTTTCCTCTTGCGGAAGAGAAGAAACTTCATATAGGGTTTGAGGCAAGCGTAGCAGGCGCTATACCCATAATAAAGACCATACAGGAAGGTTTTGTCGGGAACAATATCCTGAAAATATTAGGCATACTTAACGGAACAACAAACTACATACTTACTGAGATGTTGAGCAGTTCTGTGAATTTTTTCACAGCGCTCTCAATGGCGCAAAAACTTGGATATGCTGAGGCGGACCCTTCGTTGGATATAGAAGGGATAGACACAGCGCATAAACTATCAATACTCTCAACCCTTGCTTTTAGCAAGCATATCCATTGGAGAGAGATATATGTGGAGGGGATAGAGAAAATAGAGCCGTTGGATATTGCTTTCACATCAGAGTTTGGGTATAGAATAAAACTTCTTGCGGTTGTAAAAAAAGAGAAGGATACTCTTGATGCAAGGGTTCACCCCGCACTGATTCCCTCAAAACATCTTCTTTCATTTGTTGATGGTGTGTATAATGCGGTTTATCTTGAAGGGGATATGTTTGGAAAATCCCTTCTATATGGCGAAGGGGCAGGCGGTTCTGCCGCCGCGAGTGCGGTTATTGCAGATGTGGTGGATATAGGAAAAAAAATGACACATAAAAACCTTCCTCACAAAATAATAGCTTCGGAGGATAAAAAACTGAGATTACTTCCGGCGGAAGATATCAGGACAAGATACTATTTCAGATTTACGGCATTGGATAAACCGGGAGTTCTTGCGACTATCTCAAAGGTTTTAGGAAAACACAACATAAGTATCGCATCTGTAATCCAGAAGGAAGAAAGCCCCGAAAAAGCGGTTCCTATTTTAATGTTGACCCATAGCGCTCAAGAGAGCGCAGTCAGAAGAGCGATTAAGGAGATAAATAAATTATCCTTCATTAAAAAACCTACGGTTCTTCTCCGCGTTGAAGAATAACAAAAGTAATTTGTTCCTATGTTTTTGGTCAAGGACATAGGGTATATAGTTATGGAAATGAAGATAGCGGGGTATAAATAACGGAATGAAAATAATAGGTGTTGATGTAGGAAACAGTAATATAAAGATAGGATTTTTTGAGAATAAAAAAATATCTAAGGCGATAATATTTCCCACAGATAAGATAGATGCCCTTAAAATACCTCTTCTTTGGAGAGATGCTTCCCCTGTTTTTGTTGGTATTGCATCTGTAGTTCCGCAGGTCAATCCGTTGCTAAAGTTGAGGTTCAGGGATATTGCAGGCAACAAGATAAAGATAATCACACCCTCTGATTGCGGAATACCTTTAAGGATTAAAAACCCTGATATGATAGGAGTGGACAGGGTATTGAACTGTAAGGCGGCAATAAACCTCTTTGGTTCGGAGGTTATAGTGATAGATATAGGGACAGCCATCACCGTAGATTATGCTTCGGAGAAAGGGTTTCTGGGCGGAATTATAATGCCGGGCCCTTCTCTTTGGTCTGCTTCGTTGTTAACGACGGCAATGATAAAGGAACCAAAAGAGAGAAAGGCGGGGTTGCCGGGGAAAGACACGGCAGAGGCAATATACGGCGGAATAAGATATGGAGTGCCGGGAGCAATAAACAATGTGGTTGATGCCTATAAAAAAAAATATCCTTCAGCCGGAGTTATTCTTACAGGCGGAGGTGATATGAAATTCATAAGGGATATCAAGTTTGATATAGAGAAAAAACACCTTGCTCTTGAGGGGCTCGGAATGGTTTTGTATGAAAAATACGGGCAAAACTGAAGAAAAGGGATGTGAAGAGTTAAACGGTGTTCCGGTATATTTCTTTGATACTGTCATATCCACGATGGATGTGGCGGAAGAGTTTTTTAAGGAAGGGAAGACAGGCATAGTTGTAGCCAAGCAACAGGAGAAAGGCAGGGGAAGATACGGGAAAAGATGGTATTCCCCAGAGGGCGGGCTCTATTTTTCATGGATATTAAAAGGAGAGCCGTTGTATCCGCTCTTTCTCTTAGAGATATTGTCTTTAAGCGTAGCGGAGACATTGAAATATTTTGGGATAGATTGCAGGATTAAACTGCCCAATGATATAATAACAAACGGGAAGAAGATAGCGGGTATCCTTATTGTAAAGAAAGGGGACTGTTATATTACAGGTATAGGGATAAACATTAATAATACATTAGAGGATAAAACCTTGCAGGTTTC
This sequence comes from Elusimicrobiota bacterium, assembly GCA_012515635.1. Lineage (GTDB taxonomy): Bacteria > Ratteibacteria > UBA8468 > B48-G9 > JAFGKM01 > JAAYXZ01. The sequence goes on along the minus strand of JAAYXZ010000121.1, from coordinate 11 downwards.
TGTGAGGGATA
>JAAYXZ010000120.1 GCA_012515635.1 Elusimicrobiota bacterium | reverse complement strand
TTTGCCAGAGGTGCTTTTCATCGTTCTGAATTTATATATTTGGAAAACAATCCCCTTAAACCCTATCCGTTCCTGCCTGAAAAAGACAGGACCCCGTGAATCAACTGCAATCAAAAGAGATATCAACGGCAGGGATACACAGAAAAGTATGAATAGCAGAGCCCCGACGATTAAATCCACAAATCTCTTTAAGAATGTGTTTGGAAACTTTTCCACAGGTATTCTTCCTGTGGCAAGCAGGGGAAGCCCGTCTATATCCTCTATACTTTTGGAATGAAGAAACTGATATATTGCAGGGACGAGATATAAGTGTATATTCTCTTTTTTTGCTATCTTCGCAAGCGCAAGGTTTTCTGAATAATTTTTGGGAAGGGCAATAATAAAGAGATATTCTTTTTTGTTCAACATCTTTTCTGTCAACTCTTCATTAAATTCAGGGAGAATATCCGTTTTTACTAAAGCGTAATGCATAGATATTCTTTTCAGTAAAGAGTTTATCTGTTTCCCCTGCCCTATGAGAAGGATTTTTTTTGCGGTATTTAATTCCCTTTTTATAAACAGATAATGCGAAACCCATAAGAGAAAGAAAGAGAAAATAATAGTAAACCCTACCGCTAATCGGGAATATGCAAACCCTCTATAAAAAAACATACCTGCCGTAAGAACTATTACCATCCAAAAAGTTGATTGGATAAGCAAAGCCAGTTCCCTTATAAAATTTGGGAATAACCGTTCTGTATATAGCCCAAAAGATGTTAATACTATGATGTATAAGATAACCGCAAATAAGGTGATATTGAGATAAAAATGTATAGACGGCACACCTTTATATGCAAACAGACCTGAATAGAACCTGAAATAATAACCGAGTAAAAACGATACAAATATAATAATCCCGTCAACGAACAGCAGAATTTTTCTCTTTTCCATATCTCAATTCCGTAAAGACCTTTTTATATCCATTGATAACATCTTCCCACCTATATAGTTTTTCTGCTCTCTCTTTTGTCTTCTGCCGCAAGGAATTTAAAACTGCCGGGTTTTCAAGAAGAAAATCTATGCGGCGTTTCAGTTCAGACACATCTTTGAAGAATAATCCTGTATTCCCCAGCACCTCTCTGTTAAAAGAGACATCCAGCGCTATGGTGCAGTTGCTGCTGCCCATCGCCTTCAGCAATGCAGGGTTAGTCCCGCCTACCTCATTCCCGTGGATATAGGCATAGGCATTTGCATGCAACTCTTCTATATGCCCCGGCGTATAGACAGGTCCGAGAATCTTTATTTTAGTATCTTTAACCGCACTTATTTTTTTAACATAAGGGCTCTCCCAGTTAGCGCCGCCCGCGATAACAAGGGACTTATCCGTATCTACCTTCAGGAACGCCTCTATTGCCATATCCTGATGGTTCTCCGGCTCAAGACGGCTCCCTATAAAAAAATACTCATCGGGCTTTAATCCGTATTGTTTCAGTATCTCGGGGTTTTTACTCTCAATATGAGGCGCTCCATACGGGATATAGACACTATCCCTATTATACTTCCTGCTGTAGTATTCTTTGATTGCTTTTGCATCGGATATGACGACATCAGCGATAAGAGATGAAAAAAACTCAGATAACTTATAATACATCTTTGCTGTTGTGCCCCACTTCGCCCTTCTCCACTCAAGACCGTCCACATTTATTACAACCTTTTTACCGAACATCTTTGGTATAACGGCAAGAGGGCTGTTAGCGGAATTGAATATCAAAACTACATCAGGCGACCAGAACAGCACACGGATAATACTGAAAAATGTATGAGAGAATGTATCTGTGATTTTTCCGGGAATACTCACAGGATAACAAAGTTGGACCCCTTTATATGATGCAGGTCTGTCAGGATACAGGTATCTTCTGGCTGATACAATGACCTTATGCCCTTGCTGGACAAGACCGACGCTTAACTCTTCAGCGCAGGTCTCAAATCCGCCGTATTTTGCAGGCACTCCCCTTGTTCCGATTATCGCCAGCCGCATCTTCTTATTATACCTCCCCCTCTTGTGTTTTATTATACCTGTTTATCTGCTCTCGGACTATTTTTTCAAAAAGAAGCGCCACTTCTTCCACCTTAATGCTCTCCATACATTCACCTTGTTCCGTTCCCGTCAGAACACACCTGTTTTGGAGACAGGGGGAACAAGGGAATTTATGATAAATGCAGGTTAATCTCTTATTATACGGCTTACACCTTTCAGGTGTGGTCGGACCAAGCAAAATAAGCGATGGAACACCAAAAGAAGCGGCTATATGCCCCATAGATGAATCATTCCCGATAAACATATCTCCTTGTTCAATTAATGCGGCACTCTCTCTGATTTTCATAACACCCGCGGTGTTATAGACATTCTCCCCTGATAATTGCTTTATTGCCTCGCATATCCGATATTCTTTTCTATCTCCGATAAGAAATACGGATACAGAATATTTTTCAGAGATATGGTTTATAAAAGAGGCGAAATTTTTATGTCCCCACATCCTTGATTTATTGCCCGCTCCCGGGTGCATTATTATCTTCAGGGAATTTTTGGGGATATTTGTTGCTTCAAAAATATTTTTTGCCTCTATCTGCTCTTTTTCAAAGAGAAAAATTTGAGGGCTTTTCTCTTCTGTCGGAATATTTTTTATGCCAATCGCTTCAAGAAGTTTAAAGTTTTTTTCTATCTCATGAAGATTCAGGTTATAATCAGCGGCTCTCTCTAAAAGGTATTCGCCGCCTGAGCGGTTATAACTTATCTTATACTTCACCTTTCCTAAAAAGAGAAAAAAGAGGATATGCCTGAAATCGCCTCTGAGGTCAATGCCGATATCAAAACTCTCTCCCCGGATTTTTTTTATTAAAGGAGGCAATTCCCCGAATAACCACTTTAAATAACCCGCCTTTTCTTTTCTGACTTTTTTCCACCAAGGACAGTTATGTATAATTATCTCGTCAATATAAGGATTCCCTTCTAAAATGTCTGTGCCCCATCTCCCCGTCATTACTGAAATCTTACATTTGGGGAATCTATTCTTTATATGCTTATAAACACCTGTTGCCATAACAACATCGCCGATATGGTCTAACCGCAGGATTAAAATTTTTATCGGACTTTCAGGCAAGGACTTCTTTTTCCTGAAAGTGAAAGGTAAAAAAACTAAAAAAAGCAGTAGATTTATTACCTCTGCCGTCCTTTTTTTTATAGGGTTCTCTATCTTCAACATATTTTTTCATTATCCGCTGATAAGTTGTTCAAATATCTCGGAAAATTTTCTTATCGCTGACTGTGAACTGCAAATCTCCCTTACATATTTCAAGGAGTTTTGCGATAGTTTATTCCAAAGGTCTTCATCTTTGTATGCCGCTATCGTTTTATCGGCAAACTCTTTCGGTGTATCGCCGATTAAGACATTTTCATATTCAGAGAGGTTCATCCCCTCAGCGCCTATGGATGTGGTGACAACAGGCAGTCCATAACTCATCGCATGGGCTATCTTTCCTTTATAACCCGCCCCGTATCTTAAAGGCGCTACAAAGACCCGCGCTTTTTCAAAATAAGGAGACACATCTGCTACATACCCTGTTATAATAACATTTTCAACGGAGCCCAAATCCAATATTTGCGCGGAGGGATTACTGCCGATAATAAAGAGCTTAACTTTCGGCATTTCTTTTGTAACAAAAGGAAAAACCTCTTTTACAAACCAACAGATACCGTCTTGATTCGGAGTATGTTGAAACCCCCCTATAAAAACCAAATCTTCCCGTCTCTCAAGGCCTGCATATTTATCTGTTACGGACTGCACATAGGGAAGAACATGCGCATTGATGACGGGATTGATTTTTTTTATTATCTCCTGCTCCTGTATGCTTAAAGAGATTGTCGCATCACTCTTCTCCATAAGATACACCTCTTGTCTCTTTAACTCTTCCGCTGTTTTCAAAATATCGGCATTATCGGTTACCTTCGCTCTCCTCTTTGTCCTAAGATAATGAAGGTCCTGAACATCATATATTATTTTGGCATCAGAGTATTCTTTTATAGCATCAATATATTTTATGGCGATATGCGGACGGGAAAGATAAAAGAAATCTATAACCTTCCCATAGGTCTTTATATACTTTTTTAACCGCCGAATGCCATAAATCACTTCTATCCCTAAATTCTGAAGTTCAGATGTATATGGCTCAGTAGGATATAGGTTATCCGGCCAAAAAATAACCTTTGCCCCCATCTCCACAAAAATTTTTAAATACTCATACATTCTTACTGAACCCGCATCTTTATCGTATTCAGGCACCTTCTGGTCTATTACCAAAATTATGCGTTTATTGAAAGACCTGTCGCGCGCCAGAAACAGGTCTTTCTTCCTGTCCACACACTTGAATTCCAGGTTTTCCTTTTCAATGACACCAGACCATCTCTCGTAGAACTGTTTTAAGTGTCTCTCCTGATACCCTTTAAAATCACCCGCTCTCTCTCCGCCGCTGCTGACTCTCTCAATATGTATAACCTCAGATTTAGGTTGATATAAAACTTTATAGCCGTTACTCCTTATTTTAAATGCCAAATCTGTGTCTTCGCTGTATGCAGGAGAATATGTGGTATCAAAACCGCCTATCTCCTCAAATAGATGTTTTTTTACCAATATAGATGCGCCTGAACAATAATCCACCTCTTTAACATAGTTATATTCCGGCTTTTGCGGATTATCCCATCTTCCATAGTTTTCTATCAATTTATTTTTCCAGACAATATATCCTGCTTCCTGTAAATGCCCTGTATGGAAAAGCAGTTTTGAACCGACCAATCCGGCATCTTTATGGGTCTTGAATGTTTTTAGTAAATATTCCAACCATTTAGGTAGAACATAAGTATCATTATTCAAAAACATCAGATATTCTCCGTTGGATATCTCTGCTCCAAGGTTGCAAGCGCGAGAAAACCCAAAATTCTCTTTATTGCGGTGTATTACTATATTCTTTACTCTCTTTAGCATCTCCTGCGTCTCATCAGTGCTTCCGTTGTCTATTATTATTACCTCATATTCATTTCCTTTGGTGTTTTCAAGAATAGAGGATAGAGAGTGGTATGTATATTGCCATTTATTGAGGACAGGTATTATTATGGATACTTTAATTTTTTCACAGATAGGAAACATCAACTCTTCCGTTTCGCTAAGTTTTAATTTGTTTACTTTAGAGGGACTGATTAAATGAGAGTATTTTTTCTTTATCATATAAGAGGGTGTGGTATAAACAGAGAAGAATCTTTTAAAAAATTGCTTGGGACCATACTTAAACAAATATCTTATGCCTCTTGTTATGATGCTCATAAGCCCCCTAAAGAACGCCTATGTTTTGCAGTGTCAATTATCATTTTTTTTCTTGTTCGTCTGTTTTTTCTCATATAAAAAACCGCAACGTTGTGATAATTTATATATATTTTCCAATAAAGCAAACTGTATCTTTTCTTTTTTTGAAGGAGCAAAGATAAACAATAGTTTACGTGTTTTTAAAAAAACAGACCTGAGAAAGAGTTTAGGA
>JAAYXZ010000119.1 GCA_012515635.1 Elusimicrobiota bacterium | reverse complement strand
TTGCCAGATATCCGATAGCACTACCTCTTATGGCTCTTATAGCGGGGCTATTCCCAACGAAAAAATAACTTGGGAAAAATTGAGCATAGATACTCCGCGGTTTGTTATTGAGAGCGATGCCACAATAGTTGCTCCGCTTATCTTTGCCTATGTTTTAGCAGATTAAAGGGAGATAGGAAAGTCCGTGTTTCAGCTACAGATGTATTTAAAGTTTTTCAGGATACAAGCATTTTTTCAAGTTAACAGGTTTATATTTCGGAATTTTATCAGGTTTTTAGAGAGAATATTTATGTTATAATAACAACAAGAACAATAATTACAAATTACTTTTCATCGTTTTTGAGACAACTAATGATAACAATAGAATCTATTTTACTTCTGGTTGCGGTCTTACTCTTTCTCAGCGTTATTTCCAGTAAGATTTCCGACAGATTTGCTATTCCCGTTCTGCTGCTGTTCTTGGGCATAGGTATACTTTTTGGCTCTGAAGGTATTGGAGGCATTCCTTTTGATAACCCCCCTCTGGCTAAATCCATAGGACTGGTAGCCCTTATTTTTATTATTTTTTCAGGAGGCCTTGATACCGGCTGGCCTGATACAAAACCAATCTTCTGGCAAGGTATAGTTTTATCAACATTCGGAGTATTGCTAACCGCGATAATCACTGGTTTTTTTGCGGTCTATATTTTGGATTTTTCTGTCTGGGAGGGAATGTTGCTCGGCTCCATTGTCTCTTCAACTGATGCCGCAGTTGTGTTCTCCGTTCTCCGTTCAAAAAGGATAAGCTTAAAGAAACCTCTCAAGCCATTGCTTGAATTTGAATCAGGCAGTAACGACCCGATGGCGCTCTTCCTTACCATCGGGTTTATAAGCTTGCTTACATATAAAGCAACATCCATTCTTTCTTTTATCCCCCGTTTTTTTATGGATATGGGTATAGGAGCGCTTGTCGGATACCTAATGACAAAGGTAATTATATTCATTGTAAAAAGATTGAAACTGGACTATGAGGGATTATATCCCGTGGCAATGATTTCATTGGTGCTGTTTACCTATTGTATTGCTGTGTTGTTAAGAGGCAACGGTATTCTTGCGGTATATCTTACAGGGCTGGGTTTTGGGCAGGCCGAATTCCCGAATAAAAATTATATTACAAAATTTAATGACGGATTGTCTTGGATTTGTCAGATTGTTATGTTTGTAACTCTGGGTTTGCTTGTTTTCCCTTCCCATCTTGTTCCGTTGGCGGGACCAGGACTGTTAATAACATTTCTTCTTATGGTTGTTGCGCGTCCTGTAAGTGTCTTTCTATGCTTACAGCCGTTTAAGATGAATATACGGGAAAAAACTCTTATTTCGTGGGTTGGCTTAAGAGGGTCTGTCCCTATTATTCTTGCGACATTTCCTTTCACTGCGAATATTGCGCATGCAGAGATTTATTTTAATATCGTCTTTTTTGTTGTCATTGCCTCGGTCTTTATTCAAGGCACATCAATTCCTTTCGTCTCTAAAATACTGAAACTGGACGCTCCCTATGTGGAGAAAAAAAACTATCCCCTTGAACTTGTAAAAACAGAAGAGATAGACGCAGATTTGGTGGATGTTTTTGTCCCTAATAATTCAGAGGTAGCAGGTAGGAAAATCGGTGAACTTGACTTTTGTCAGCAGTGTCTGGTAGTTCTTATCTCCCGAGATAATAGATTTATAGTGCCTTCCCCTGCCACAATTATTGAAGGCGGAGACACATTGCTTGTTCTCTCAACTGATAAAGATATAAGATTACTGCAGGATGTCCTCGTGAAAATCAAAACTCCCACCCAAACCAAAGAAACCTAACCTTTTCTTAATGGAGTCAGGCCTTGCTTGGCACGCCTGCTGAGTTGGTGAGGCGGGTGACCGAGAAGCCCCTTAGGACAAGACCGGGTAAGGGTGAATCCTTTGCCACCCATACCAATCTATAATTTATCTAATAACTGTGGGTATAAAGAAAGAGTAAGGTAAAACATATTACCAGAGGATGCGCTGTCTTAGTAATCCCTTATGTTTTATTATAGACACACCATTGGTTCGCCGCAACAGATAATATCGCATGCGTCGCAACAACAAGGGTTTTCAACTGTAATCATAAAACCGCATTGTTCACATTTATACTTATCCCCTTTCTTCATTGTAGCGCCCTTGTCTTTCCTGACAACTTTTTTTTCTTTACCCATTTTTTCTCCTTACCGGCAGTTTATTTGATATATATGCCGGATTAATTTTTTATTTATCACCTATATTCAAAAATAATATATCGGATACAGTAAACTGTGTAAATTGTACTTTAGTTCAATAAACAGGAGAAGTCTATGAAAAAGAGAAAATTATTTTTCAGCAGGAGTGATTCCACATTTTTGCGTGATGCGGACAAGTTCGACTATGGATACAACCTGCATCTTTTTCATTATTTTGCTACGGTGAGCTTTAACCGTTCTTTCGGTAATATTCAGTTCAAAAGCAATCTGTTTGTTTAACATGCCGGTAATCACCCATCGCAACATTTCATACTCACGAGGCGTAAGAATATCAAGCATAGATTGTATTTTTGTATGTTCATCAGCCTCTTGTTGTATGCGGATGGACTTATCTATAGCTTTGTTTATAGCAGAGATAATTTCTTGGTCATTAAAGGGTTTTTGTAAAAAATCTACCGCTCCATTTTTCATAGCTTTAACGCTCATTGAAATGTTGCCATATCCTGTGATGAATATAATTGGCAAGCAAATGTTTTCCTGAATAAGTTTTGTATGTAGTTCCATGCCGCTTAATCCTGGTAAACATACATCAAGAATTAGGCAAGAAGGTTGCTTGTATTGTTTATGCCGCAGGAATTCTTCGCCGGATGCGAATGTTGTAATGTTTAACCCTACAGATTTAATTAATCTTTCCAACCCCTTTCTTACTGAAAGGGCATCATCTACGAGATATACGGTTGGAACAGGGTTTATCATTCTGTATGACCTTTTTCTGTGGGCAGGATAAAATTAAAGGACACATTTTCTTTTAGATTTTTTTTCGCTTCCAAGTATCCTCCATAAGATTCAATAATTCTTTTACTTATTAAAAGCCCCATGCTTAGGGGCGGTGAGTTAAGAAAACATTTAATGCGATTGTCGGCATGGCACATCAGGCTATGCCGACTTTCGCTATTTCATGGTTTATTTGGGCTTGCTCAATGGCCTTTCCAAAGTCAAACGCACC
>JAAYXZ010000118.1 GCA_012515635.1 Elusimicrobiota bacterium | reverse complement strand
CGGCAATTCAAATATCGACGACATTCAAAAAATCATCCGAGAGAAAAATATTAACTATACAATATGTATGTCTGACAGAAAAATGGAAGACCTTTATGGGGGTATACGTTCTATCCCTACCACATTTATTATAGATAAGGATGGAGATATCTATCAAAAGAAAATCGGACGTATGTCCGAGAATGAATTAATAGAAGCAATCAACAACATTTTATGAAGAGAGACGCTATTATAGAAATTCTGGTAGATAAAGCGCAGTTGAAAAGCGACCAGATTGCTGTAGTTGTTAGCGAGAAAGAAAAGACAGGCGCACCCTTTGGATATCTTCTTGTCAAATTCGGACTCATAACCGCTGACCAATGGTATAACTTTGTTCTTAAAGAATTACATATAGTGCCTATTAATATCTCAGGAATGGAGATTGAGAAAGATATTCTGCAGTCCCTCCCTGAATTCACCTGCAGAAAATACAGGGCTATCCCTGTCTATAAAGGGGGGAAAAAACTTATATGCGGTATGGTTGACCCATCCGATGAAGATGTGATAGAGGATTTGAAAAAAATATCGCATTTGGAGATAGAACCCAGATTAGTAAGAGATGTAGATGTGAAAGTAGCCCTTGAAAAATATCTGGCGCAAGGTTCCTTGAACATGGTTTCACCTGCAGAAAACACCCGTTTAAAAGCAAAGGGGTTTAAGTCAACAACAAGCAGAGAAATTAATGAAAATTCTGCAGTAGAGGCCGTAGAACAGATTATAGCAAAAGCAATAACATTAAAAGCAACGGATATACACATAGAGGTTGAAGAACGAAGAGGAAAAGTGCGATATAGAATCAACGGGCTTCTTTATGATTTTCCACCCCCGCCTCTGGAGCTTTACCCTGCCATGATCTCTCATATAAAAGTCCTGTCGTTATTGGATATAGCCGATAAGCGGACACCTCAAGACGGATATCTGAAAATGATATTGTCTGGAACAGAGGTGGACCTTCGCATTTCAACCTTTCCCACTATATTCGGGGAGATGGTTGCTATACGGCTACTGGATAAAAAAAACATCGTATCAGGGCTTGAACGGCTGGGTTTCATACCGCAAACTCTTCATAGTTGGAGAACCTTGCTTGAAGAGACCTTTGGACTATTGCTTGTTACAGGCCCCACTGGAAGCGGAAAGACAACAACTCTTTATTCATCTATAACTGAACTGGACCGTATACATAAGAAAGTAATTACTATTGAAGACCCTGTTGAGTACCACATACACAATGTCAATCAAACCCAGATTAATCCAAAGACAGGACTCTCATTTGCTACAGCGTTAAGGTCCATACTTAGGCAGGACCCAAATGTGATAATGATAGGGGAAATAAGGGATAGAGAGACCGCAGAGATATCTCTTCGCGCGGCACAAACGGGACAATTGGTCTTTTCCACGCTCCACACCAATACAGCGCCCAGCGCGCCGGTAAGATTGATAGATATGAGCATAGAGCCATATCTTATCTCCTCTTCGCTGATAGGGGTGTTAAATCAACGTTTGGTTAGAAGCATCTGCCAAAACTGTAAAGAACGGTATAAACCATTAAAGGAGGAGTTGTCTCATATCGGCATATCTTCCGAGACAGAGTTTTTATTCAGAGGGAAAGGATGTCATCTATGCAACGGGACCGGTTTTGGCGGAAGAACAGGAATATTTGAACTGATGGTAATGAATGAAAAAATTAAAAGGGAGATAATGATAAACCCGGAAGTGTCTCAGATTAATGAAATAGCTAAAACTTCGGGAATGAAAACTCTCCGTGAAGACGGAATAATGAAGATACTTAATGGCATAACCACTGTCTCTGAAGTTCTCTACTCAACTAAAAAATAGTATCTGACATAATTTCTATCTGATAAGCATTAATAAATCTGCAAAGCGGATACGGTGTTCTTTTCTGCTAATATAAAACAATCTATCTAAATTCATTAAAAACATCAGGATACAAAATAAAAACTACTGGGAGATATATCGCTATTCAAGAAAAAACGGGAGAAAAAGCGCGGGTAAATATTCTTATCGTTCTATAAATGTTTTATTCCACACTTTCATAAGCGCCCCTCCCAATAACCTTGCCGTTATTTCATGTGGAATAGTAAGAATTTCTCTGTCAGGTATCTCTGGGACTACAGGTCCATCATAACCAATCTCTTCAAGCGTGTTTAAAAACAGGGGAAGATTAATAGTCCCTGTTTCTCCCGGAAGATACTTGCCTTTTCCTTCAAAAGAGATATCCCCCACCATCACATAAATTATTTCTCCATTAGGAATCCTTCTTAATTCTCCCGCTTCCCCTCCCGAAAGATGCCATAATCTTGCGGAAAAAATAAATCCTAAATTGCCTGATTTTATCTTTTTAAATATTTTTATTATATCAGGCGATATAAAATGTCTGCCATGTTTGATTCCTATACCTATGCTACAGCCGTATTGACTTAAAATTTCCGTGACAGCATTGATTCGTTTCACATAAAGATTGGTATCGCCCTTTAATTCCTTGCTATCCACATAGGTGATTACCCTGAATGCTTCAACATAAGACGCTGTTTGTGAATATTCTTTGAGTAATTCCAACCCTTTTTCATATACCTTCTGGTCTGCGGTTAAAGAAAAAGGCAGGTTCCATATCCCCACTTTTAAATTAAAAGAGTCCAGCATTCCTTTAACATATGCAGGAGAGTGGTCTTTCACAAGAGTGTGAACTTCTTCCATGTTTATGTTAATACCGTTAAATTCCCCAACTTTTGCTATCCGTAATTTTTCCCTTAACCCTGTTCCTTCACTAAATATAGCATCAGGTAAAACTTTATACATATCTTCTCCTCTTTTTTTTGTTTTTCACTTTATACTTATTATATTATACTCTATCAAAATGGGAAACACTTTTCATATACAATGGCATATAACGGACAGATGTAATCTGAGGTGTCGTCACTGCTACCAAGATAATTTCACATCAAAAGATGAGTTATCGTTCGCTTCCCTGAAACGGATTTTTACCAATATCGTAGAATTTGCAGAAGACAGGGGGCAGAAGATAGTTATTGATATAACAGGAGGGGAGCCGCTTCTCTATAAACCTTGGAGAGACCTGCTTTCTTTGATATATCATCATACTGCAGTAAAAAAAACAGGAATTATAACCAACGGATTTTTTCTGGATAACGAAAATCTGAAATTTCTTGAAGGGTTTAAAAATCTTCAAATCAAAGTTTCAGCAGAAGGAGTAAGCAAAGAGATGTTTGAATTATTCAGAGGAAAAGATAATCACAAGATATTTACTATGATGTGCAAACGATTAAAAGAGGCGCTCCCAGAGAATGAAAAGATTTTAATGTTTACGCTTACAAAAGAGAATATAAAAGAAGTCCCTCATCTTTTTAACTTTATCACCGAATATAATTTCAACTCTTTCATTTTGGAAAGGTTTATTTCATGGGGAAGAGGCAAACAAATATATAATTCGGTAATCTCTGTCTCTGAATGGGCAGAAACGATACGGACATTGTGTAATAAGTGTGATGTAGAGGAAGATTTGATATCCCTCGCACAATATAGAGGGTTTATGGTCCGGCAAGACAAGGAGTGTGGGTTTTCGCTTTTTGGCGCACCATGTATTATAGGGGTTGACGGTATTGCGGTAATGCCTGACGGGACTGTATTCCCATGCAGAAGATTACCATTGAGTATCGGCAAACTCACAGAGAATTCTCTTAAAGATATTTGGGAACATTCTGATATTTTAAAAAACTTGACAAGTTCTCCCTTGAAAGGTAAATGTAAAAATTGTAAAATAAGGAATTGTCGCGGATGTAGAGCATTAGCATATAGTATTACAGGGGATTTATTAGAAGAAGACCCTGTATGTTGTTTATAGAACACT
>JAAYXZ010000117.1 GCA_012515635.1 Elusimicrobiota bacterium | reverse complement strand
CTAAATCGTTGTATTTAAAATCGCCCTTTAACTCTCTTTTTTCCGCTCTTTTACGTCTTGGCATTTTTAACCCTCCGCTTTCTTATCTTTTTGTTCTGCTGGTTTCTTTGCCCCATATTTTGACCGCGATTTTCTTCTGCCTTCCACTCCTCCCGCATCAAGAATACCCCGTAAAATATGGTATTTAACTCCCGGCAAATCTCTAACTTTTCCGCCCCTTACAAGAACTATGGAGTGTTCCTGCAGGTTATGTCCAACTCCCGGAATATAGGCAATTACTTCTTTTCCGTTGGTCAATCGCACTTTCGCTATCTTCCTTAAAGCAGAATTGGGTTTCTTCGGTGTCAGTGTTTTCACATAAAGACACACGCCCCGTCTTTGCGGATTTTTGTCAAGCGCCGTGGAGTTTGATATCTTCGCTTTTGGTTTTCTCTTTTTTCTTAAAAGTTGATTATAAGTAGGCATTTATACCCCTCCTATTTTTTTAATACCTCTGTTTCTAAAGAAATATCCTCGGAGGATATTTCTGGTTTTTCGTTTATAAAAACTCCTGTCCCTGAAGGAATCAATTTACCAAGGATAACATTCTCTTTAAGCCCATCCAGATGGTCATCTATACCCAATATCGCAGCATTGGTTAAAACTTTCATCGTCTCTTGGAAAGAAGCCGCTGAGATAAATCCTTCACTGGAGAGGGCTACCCTTGTGATTCCTAAAATCTGCGGACTGAAAGTAGCAGGTTTTTTATTTTTACCTAACTCTTCATTAATTTTTTGTATTTTCACCCTGTCCATCTCCTCTCCTTCAAGGAGATATGTGTCTCCAGAATCCTCAACCCTGACTCTGGAAAGCATCTGTCGGATTATTATCTCAATATGTTTGTCATTTATCACAACCCATTCAACCCGATAGACATTCTGAATTTCATTAAGCAGATACTCCTGAACCTTCTTCTCACCTTCTATCTTTAATATATCTTTTAGGACAACATGCCCGTCTGTAATTCGTTCACCGACTTTAACAATATCCCCGCTGCCGACCAGAAGGTTTTTGCCCGGAGGTATATTATACTCTTTTTGGGTATCTGTTTCAGTACTTGATATAACAACCTTTCTCATTCCTTTCTCTTCAGGGATAATCTCCACCCTGCCTTCTATTTCACTCAATATAGCAGGGTTTTTCGGTATGCGCGCTTCAAACAACTCTGTAACCCTCGGCAATCCGCCGGTAATATCCTGTTGGACTCTTCTCTCTGTTCTGAATATCTTTACAAGAATATCGCCGGGAAATACTTTATCCCCTTTCTCCGCCATAATATGAGAATCTTCAGGAATATGATAGACCCCGAGTATCTTCTTTTTATTGTCCTGTATTACAATCTGGGGGTCCTTCTCTTCTTTATGCTTTATAACGATTTTTCTTCTTATCCCTGTAGTTGCGTCTATCTCTTCTTTTACGGTTTTACCTACCTCTATACCTATATAATCCACTGTTCCTTCATACTCAGATATAACAGGAGTTGAATACGGGTCCCATTGAACTATTGTCTTTCCTTTATCAACCTGTTGTCCGTTTTTAATCAAGAGTTCCGCTCCAACCCTTAATGTATAGGTATCTATTTCCCAACCTTTTTCGTTATAAAACCCTATCTTGCCTTCCCGTTGAATTACAACATCTCTGCCCTTTCTGTTTTTCACAACCTTGAGACCTTCAAGATATTTCACAGTACAATCCTGAGGGACTTTATAGGAAGAAGCGCCTGTTCCTCTTAATGCCGCTCCGCCCACATGGAACGTTCTCAGAGTTAACTGTGTTCCAGGTTCACCGATTGATTGCGCAGCAATTATGCCAACCGCCTCTCCGATATTCACAAGTTTTTTCCTTGAAACATCCCATCCATAACATTTTGCGCATATGCCTTTCTCTGAACGGCAGGTAAAGACGGACCTGATTCTTATTTTATTTATGCCCGCATCAGCAATAGCTTGCGCTTTTTCCTCATCAATAACTTCTCCCGCGCTGATAATTGTCCTGTCAGTGATTAAGTCCACTATGTTATCAAGAGCAACCCTGCCTATAATTCTGTCTTTTAAGGAGAGAATCTCTTCCTCCCCGAGTGTAAATGAACTAATAAATATTCCTTCCATACTTCCGCAATCTTCTTCTTTAATAATAACGGAGTGAGATACATCAACTAATTTTCTGCTGAGATATCCGGCATCCGATGTTTTAAGCGCTGTATCAACTAATCCTTTTCTTCCGCCGTGAACAGATATAAAATACTCAAGAAGAGTAAGTCCTTCCTTAAAATTCTTCTTTACGGGTGTCTCTATAATCTCCCCGATTTCTCCTGCTACTTTCTTGGGCCTTATCATCAACCCTCTCATTCCCATCAACTGACTTGCTTGGGACTTATTACCTCTTGCTCCTGAAGAGACCATAAGATATATCGGGTTCACCCTGAACGGTTTTATGGAGTTATCGTTCCTTAATGTTGCGACAACCGCCCGTTGCATTTCACTGGTCACGGAAGCCCAAAGGTCAATCAATTTATTATATCTTTCGCCTTCGGATATTATTCCCGCCTTATAGTTCTTTCTAGCTTTTGCCACTTCTTTCTCTGCCTCTGCTAAAAGGGTCTCTTTTTCCGCAGGTATCTTTAAGTCATCTATTCCTATGGTTATACCGCCCATAGTAGAGAAAGAGAAACCTAATTGCTTGACTTTATCAAGAAATTTCACAGTTGCTTCATATCCGTTTTTAGCCATTATCTCTTCTATTAACTTCTCCAGCCCTGAGCTCTCAAAATTGTCATTCTTATACGCGATTCCAGAAGGAATAATTTCATTAAAGATTATTCTTCCCGCTGTGGTTATTATAGGTTGCTCAGCACCATTGCGTCTAACACTGATAGGCCTGTGGAGTTCAAGGAAACCTGTTTCGTAAAGATAAACTGCTTCATTGAAGTTAGATAATATAGTCGGATATTGTTCCTCCTCGCTCATAAATGTAAGATACGCGCAACCCATAACTATATCTCTCGTCGGAGAGATTATGGGCTTGCCGCTTGCAGACGAGAATATGTGCGCTGTAGATTTTAAGAGTAATTCCGCTTCAAGGCACGCCTCAGGTGTAAGGGGAAGGTGCACACTCATTGTATCGCCGTCAAAATCAGCGTTGAACGCAGGACATACAAGAGGGTGAACCTTTATGACATTACCTTCTATAAGACGCGGTTCAAATGCCTGTATACTGAGACGGTGCAATGTTGGTTGCCTGTTTAACAAAACAGGGTGTTGTTTACTAACTTTCTCAAGAACTTCCCATACCTCAGACCTGTTTTCTCTTATTGCTCTCTTTGCGCTTCCAAGTGTATGGAAATATTCCCGTTTTCTCAATTCTCTAAGAACAAACGGGCTAAAAAGTTCCAACGCCATCTCTTTTGGTATTCCGCATTCATTGAGTTTTAATTCAGGACCGACAACGATTACAGCCCTGCCTGAGTAATCCACCCGTTTCCCTAAAAGATTTTGTCTGAATCTGCCCTGTTTACCTCTGAGAGCATCCGCCAATGATTTCAGGGGTCTTCTTCCTTTGCCTAAAATGGGGTTGCCATGTTTTCCGTTGTCAAATAAAGCGTCCACTGCCTCCTGAAGCATTCTTTTTTCATTTCTTACAATAATATCAGGCGCCTGTATCTGCATCAGTTTTTTCAAGCGATTGTTTCTATTGATTACCCGTTGATACAGGTCATTCAAGTCAGAGGCCACAAATCTTCCGCCATCAAGCGGGAGAAGAGGCCGTAAGTCAGGAGGGATTACCATTATAGTGCCGGTAATCAGAGATTCAGGTTTTATGCCTGTCTTAATAAGTCCCTGAATCATCCTTAATTTTTTTATCAGATTGCGTTTTGTGGCATAAGAAGCGGCTCTTTTTTTGCTTCTCAACTGTTGCTTTATTGACTCTTCTATTCCCGATAGTTCTATATTTTTAAGCAGCGATTGGACCGCTTCGGCTCCTATGCCTCCCTTAAATTTATTACCGTATTTCTCAAGGTTATCATGGTATTCTTTCTCAGTAAGAAGTTCTTTCTCTTTTAATGGAGTATCACCCGGGTCTATAACCACATACCTCTCATAATAAAGTATCATCTCAAGTTCAGAGCGCGTCATATCAAGCAGTAATCCTAGCCAATTAACGGTGCTTTTGAAAAGCCACACATAGGAGACAAGAGTGGCAAGTTCTATATGCCCCATTCTTTCACGCCTGACCCTGGATGTAGTAACTTCCACCCCGCATCTGTCACATAATATCCCTTTATATCTTTGTTTTTTATATTTTCCGCAGGAACATTCAAAATCCTTTACCGGTCCAAAAATTCTCTCGCAGAAAAGCCCCTCTCTCTCCGGTTTAAATGTTCTATAGTTTAATGTCTCCGCTTTCTTTACTTCGCCATGGGACCACTGGTGCATTATAGTGGAAGTGGCAACTTTTATGGTTGCTATTTCTTTCTCTTTTCCGTCTTCTTTTATCTTTTCAACCCTCAGGTCTAATCCAAGCCCCTGTAACTCTTTTTTGAGTACATTAAATGATTCAGGGATATTGTTCCCCACATAATTCAACCCCTTGGCAATACTTTCATACATCTGTTTTCTACCTTCTGTATCATCACTTTTTACTGTAAGCATCTCCTTGAGAATATGCGCTGCTCCATAACCTTCAAGCGCCCAAACCTCCATCTCTCCAAGACGCTGTCCTCCAAATTGGGCTCTGCCTCCCAATGGCTGTTGGGTTATCAGGGAATATGAACCGGTGCTTCTTGCGTGTATTTTTTCATCAGCAAGGTGTTTCAGTTTCATCATATACATATAGCCAACAGTTACCGGTTGGTCAAAAGGGTTCCCTGTTCTGCCGTCACACAGTACATCTTTACCGTCACTTGAAAGACCCGCTTTTCTGAACAGGTCTTTGATACCCATTTCTGTAATGCCTGCGAAGACAGGAACATCCATATCGTAACCCAATGCTTTTAATGCTTTTCCAAGGTGTATCTCCATAACCTGCCCTATATTCATTCTGGAGGGTACACCTAACGGGTTTAAAATCATATCCACGGGGGTGCCATCTTTAAGAAAAGGCATATCTTCTTCGGGAAGTATTCTGGAGACAACGCCTTTGTTTCCATGCCTTCCGCTCATCTTGTCTCCTACATCTATTTTCTTCTTAACAGCAATCTCTACTACGACCTTGGTAATGACATCAAAATCAAGTTCCGGTCCTTTCTTTATCTTTGATAGTTCATTTTTCAGTGTCTTCTCAAGATTATCAAGTTCTGCCTTTCCTATATTGACAATCTTTTGCGCTGTCTCTTTATATTTATCCGATATCTTTTCTGTAAATTTATCCCAACTTTCAGGGTTTGCAAGAACGCGATGTTTGATTTTTCCTTTCTCTGCAAGTTTTTTTAACTCTTCGGTCACTACTTTTTTTACAATCTTTTCTTTTTCTTTAAACTGCGCCTCTAAATCCTTTATTGTCTTTTTATTCTCCGCTTTTTCTTTATCCGTAAGGTTTTCTTTCTGTGTGTATTTCTTCACACTTATAACAGTTCCTTTAATTCCGGGCGGAACCTTCAGGGAAGTGTTCTGAACATCTTTTGCCTTCTCGCCGAATATCACCCTTAATAGTTTTTCTTCAGGCGTGAGTTCCGACTCACCTCTCGGGCTTACCTTTCCTACCAGTATATCGTCCGGCTCAACCTCTGCGCCAACCCTCACTATTCCGTTCTCGTCAAGGTTTTTTAGCCGTTCTTCCGGAGTATTGGGCAGGTCGGAAGTAATCTCTTCAGGACCTAATTGCTCTATCTTTCTTGCTTCCACTTCAAATTCTTTTATATGAATAGAGGTGAATATATCCTCTTTTAATACCCGCTCATTAAGAATAACAGCGTCTTCATAGTTATAGCCATGCCAAGGCATAAACGCTACCAGAAGGTTTTTACCGAGCGCGAGTTCTCCATTTTTGGATGCAGAAGAACCGTCTGATATTATCTGGTCTTTTGTTACCCTGTCGCCTACTTTTACTATGCCTCTCTGATGAAAACAGGTATCCTGGTTTGTCCGCACAAAATTTTTAAGAAGATATGTATCCTCTTCTTCCCATGGAAATACTCCCTTGTTATCTTTTTTCACAACTATACGTTCACCATCAACATAATCCACGATACCGTCTGCTTTTGCTTTTATGACAACACCGCTGTCTCTTATAACATATTTTTCCATGCCCGTTTTTACAAGAGGACTTTCACTTCTGATAAGCGGAACCGCCTGCCGTTGCATATTAGAACCCATTAAGGCGCGGTTAGAGTCATCATGCTCCAAAAATGGTATCAAAGATGCGCTTACACTCAATAACTGGATAGATGATATACCTATATATTCAATGCTTTCTCGGGGCATACCATCAAAATTACCGCCTTTTGTTCTTACAGTCAGTTCCTGCGGAATAATCATTCTTGTCTTTGCGTCAACAGGAGTATCTGGCGGCGCAACGATATGTTCATCTTCTTTGTCTGCGGAAAGATATTCTATCTGTTTTGTCACCTTTCCTTTTTCTACTTTGAAATATGGCGTCTTTATAAAACCCAGTTGGTCTATTTGGGAATATACAGTTAAGGAATTGATAAGTCCTATATTAGCGCCTTCAGGTGTCTCTATAGGACATAGCCGTCCAAAATGTGTGTTATGGACATCCCTCACTTCAAAGCCGGCTCTTTTCTTTTCTCTTACCACAGCGGCAACCCTTCTCTTATGAGTTATTTCAGAGAGGGGATTAATTTTATCTAAAAATTGTGAAAGTTGATTTCTGGCGAAAAAATCGTTTATAACAGTCATAAAGATTCTTCCGTTTACCATATCCTGAGGTCTTATGCTCTCGGTCTTCCGTTTATCCACAACAGCCATCTTATCTTTAGAGTATCTTGTAAGGCGAAGCAGTGACTCATAGACATATTCTTTTATAATCTCTGCTGACACGCGGACACGCTTATTTCCCAAGTGGTCTATATCATCTACCTCTCCTTCACTTTTCTCTATAAGTTTCAGAAGGTATCTTGTGGTTTCAATTATATCCTCTTCCTTAAGATATTTCTCTGAAAAATTAAGTCCGAGTTTTT
>JAAYXZ010000016.1 GCA_012515635.1 Elusimicrobiota bacterium | reverse complement strand
CTTTATGTTTTCGGTCATCAACGATGATTACAACTTCTTTTGTTTTGTTGAGTGTTTCTTCCATCTTGTCTCTCACAGTTTTTTATAGCCCCTTTTATGTTGTGAGTCCAGATGTTATAAAAACAAAGTAGTTTCTCCGTCACTAATATTCTACCCTTTATTTAGAAACAAAACAAGGGTTTTTGCCTGTATATTTCTTGGGCAGGATATCTCCGCCCTGCTCTGTTAAATATAACGCAAGAAGAAAGAGCGATAGAGTTAATTTAATATGGGTTTTATGATAATATAGGTATTAATTCAGGGGGTAAAAATGGTCCAAATATCTATACAAGAAGAATTTGCAGGCACGATGCTTGACCTAAAAGCATTTATAGGGGTTTTTAATAAACATGCAGATATCTTTTCTCCGTACAAGGGCTATCTTTTGAAGCATTGGTCGCAACTATATAAAAGACAATTTAAGGATAGAGGGATGCTGAAAGGCAAAAAGAGGGAAGAGATTTTTAAAAGATGGCTTGCTCTTTTCTTTGAAGGGTTGAGAATGAAAGATTTAACGTCTCATTATAAAGATATGGTTGAATTTGGCAGGGAGTTGACTGATATGGGTATTTCTCTTGAAGAACTAATATTATCACTCCATTTTTTTGAAGAAGTGTCAATGCCTCTTTTGATGAAACACTATCCTGATAAGGATAAACTTGCAAAGATGCTGTTCGCTCTTGATATGCTTTTTCATAATGAACTTGCCTGTCTTTCTATGGCTTATTTCTATCGCTATCGCAGTGAAATAGCCCGATTGGAAAAGATGAAAGAAGACCTTACGCATATGATTGTCCACGACTTAAAATCCCCTGTTAATGTGATATCGGTGGCTATAGATATTCTTCTTGGAGGAATAGGACAAACCGGGCAGGTTAATGATTCAGAATATCTGAAGTTAATTGCAAGCGCAAGCAAAAATATGCGGCAGATGCTTAATAATTTGTTGGATATACATAAAATGGAGAAAGGTGAATTTGTTCTTGATAAAAGTTATGGAGATATTAATGAAGTTACACAGGATGTTATTGAAAGCATAAGACCGAAACTGGATGATAAAAAAATAAAAGTTTTGTTTAGAAAAGAAGAGATTGCCCCTTTCTTCTTTGATAAAGGTGTTATTAAGCGTGTTATAGATAATTTGCTTGACAATGCTATTAAGTTCTCTTCATCGGGAAGTTCCGTAATAATATCGAGTAAGGCTAAAGATGGAAAGGTTTTCCTTTCGGTTAAAAACAGGGGACCTGTAATAAAGAAGGAGTACAGAGAGAAGATATTTGAGAAATTCGGACAGGCGCGGTTAGCGTCAAAAGGGAAAAAGTACGGGACAGGATTGGGGCTTGCCTTTTGTAAAATGGCTGTGGACGCATCAGGCGGAGAGATAAAGGTTTTAAGCGGAAAGACAGGGACTACATTTGTCTTTTCGTTGCCCGCATAATATTTCAAGAAAGAGTTTTAATCCATATCTGCCGTGTTCTTGGTCCGTCAAATTCGCATAAAAAAATCCCCTGCCAGGTGCCGAGTCGCAAGGAGCCGCCTTCTATTATTACAGAAAGAGAGTGTCCCATAATACTTGATTTTATATGCGCGTCTGAGTTGCCCTCTGAATGGCGATATCTCCCGTTTTCAGGGATTAGTTGTTCAAGCACCGAAAGAATATCCGCTTTTACAGAGGGGTCTGCATTTTCATTGATTGTAAGTCCGCAAGTGGTATGCGGAACATAGATATGGCAGATACCGTTTTTCGTTCCTGATTTTGCAACTATATCTTCTATCAAAGGCGTTATTTCAAGAAACTCCTGACGCCTTGTTGTTTTTAGGGTTATCCGCTCCATTCTTTATATATCCTCTCCTTTTTTATGCCTGTTTTTTTAATATATCCCTAATCTCTGCTAATAGTGTCTCTTCTTTTGTCGGAGGTGGAGGGGGCTGTGCGGGCGTTGGTTCTTCTTTTTTCTTTCTGAGTTTATTCACGCCTTTCACTAATAGAAAAACCGCAAAGGCGAGGATGATAAAATCCATCATAGTTTGTATGAATTTTCCATAATAAAGCAGGATAGCGGGCTTATCCCCTGTTGCATGTTTTAATGTGATGGCAAGATTGGTGAAATCCACCCCTGTAATTATTACTCCTGCGAATGGCATAATAACATCGCCCACCAAAGATGAGACCACTTTGCCGAAAGCCACGCCTATAATTATACCTACTGCCATGTCCAACATATTGCCCTTTATGGCAAACTCTTTAAACTCTTTCAGCATCCCTTTCATTCGTCCTCCTTTTTTGAAGCGCTAAATTCTCGTTATCTTTTTTTATTCAAGAGGTGTTTTAAGCGCTTTTTCATCTGCTTGAAGTTTAAGATTATCAAGTATTTATATTCTATATTATTTTTGTAATAAATCAACAAAGAAAGGGCGCGTATGAAAATTTACTGGACATTCTATTGCTTTATGATAAAATAAACAGTTCTGACAGCGAGATATCAATTTCTGATACCCCGTTTTAGTCCGAAGACCCCTGTAATTTTGTGCAGGAAAGGAGGATGACTGAAAAAGGGAGTTAGTAGTATTATGAGTGTAAGAAAATAAAAAAAACACTCTCCTGACAAGGGGAGTTAAAAGAGAGGACACAGATAATGGAAGAGAAACATAAGTTGTATATAGGAAACTTGAATTACGAAACAACAGAAGATGAGCTTAAAGATTTCTTTAATGAAAAAGGCATTGAAACCAAAAGCGTTATGCTTATTACAGATAAGTATACAGGCAGACCCAAAGGTTTTGGCTTTGTAGAGGTAGAATCTGACGAGATGCTTCAGCAGGCGGTTGATGCGTTAAACGGACAGGAGTTGAACGGAAGAAAACTTACGGTCAACAAAGCTAATCCGCCCCGTGAAAAGACAGGTTATTCCGGAGGAGGTTTTAAGGACAGAGGCGGATTTGGCGGTGGAAGAAAGGGCGGATTCAGAGACAGAAAGCCAAGATATTAATTTTTTCTTGAGAGTGAAAAAGAGAAAAGAAAACACGCTGCGGTTCTGATGTATAAAGAAGTTTTTAATGATATTTCCCACGGTTTGTTTTACTGTAAATAGTTCTTTATGAGAGATTTATTGCTCATCAAATTTGTAGATAACTAAGCCGGATGGAACTTTGGGATAGAAGTAGGTGGTCTTTTGCGGCATTAATTCTTTGTTGAAAGAGATATCAATGAAGTGCTGTTTATCCACTGCTTTAAGAAAGAATATCACTCCGCTGTTTCTCTTTTTATACTCATCCATTAAATATTCAGGTTGCTGGTGATATATTATCTCTTTCGGTTGGCGGTCAAAGAGATAAGGCAGAACAAATTCATGAAGTAATGCTGTATCGAGAGTTATCCATTTGTCAGAGAAATTACCTGCGATATGTTCCTTCACATCATTTATATTTTTCAATGTAATGATATAAAACCTGCTATTTTCATATACTCCGAAGGCGTTGCTTTTTTCTCCGTTCAATGTGTCAGAGATTGTTTTCAAGTCAGCCGCTTCTCTTATATGGAAGTATCTTCGGAAAGTGTCTATGGAAGCCGTAAAAGAAACCCCTGAAGGGATATATCTGTGAGTTGGGAGTATTAAAACATCGGGGGAGTTTATATTAACCATAAATACAAGGACAAAACTGTTCTCGGGGGTGGGATGGTCTATATAATGCCTGAGAGCGGCGTTGTATCTGTGATGCCCGTCCGCTATGATAAGGTTGCCCTGTGAAACTGTCCCTTTTATTGATTGTATATCCTTGTTATTTAGAATTCTGCCGAATTCAAACATCTCTTTATCCGCTGTATGCCCTATGGATGTAAGAGGTGTCTTGTCCATAATTTCTTCTACAGTAAAAGAGGTGTCCTGATAGAGCATAAATATCGGTGAAAAATTTGCCTTGCAGGTCTTTATGAGTTGATAACGGTTAATAGAGTAATTTTCAAATATTCTTTCGTGGGGGATGATTTTGCCTGTTTTGAAATCTTCCAGACGGAGAATAGCGAAAAACCCTTTTCTTGTAAAATCTTTTTCCATCCACTTAAAGTTATGTTTCATAAAATAAAACCCATCTTCTTCATCCTGTGTCAAAACACCATCAGTTATCCATTTATTGAAATTTTCTTTGACATTATGAGGAGTATAACTTTTAGAGATGAGATTTATTATGTTAAAGGGGGAAGATTCTGTGAGGTGTCTCTCCAATGACTTGTCAATTACATCCCATGGAGGAGCGATTACATCGCTTATCTCTTTAATTTTGTTATCGTTATATCTATAAGCGCGGAAAGGGTTTATCTCTACCATTTTTCTCCTTTATATGCCGTTCAACGTTGTTTGTATTGCCTGTTCTTTATTCTGTCGGAACAGCGGGCGCTTGGAATAAAAGGTATATTTCAACTTTTGCGTCCTTTCTTTTATCCGCATACCACTGCTCAAAATGTTCTTCTCTCTTGCGCCACAGTAATCTTGTTTCCAGCGCCTCTCTGTCTGTGTCTTGTATCTGGTTATCTTTTATATAAGTGTCCAGTTCTTCGTTTGAAATTGAGGTATTTACTTCGGCAAGGACTGTTTCTTTTAGTTTTTCCAGCATTATTTGATGTCTTATCGCATCCTCTGTTTTCCGCAATTCTTCAGCAGGAATAGAGGATATGATTTCCCTGTATCTTCTTTCGTCAAACCGCCCGTTCTCATCAAGAAAGACGGGGTCTGTTTTTACAATCTCTACTATCTCATTATTTAAAACCCGTATTCTTCTCTGTTTTGCCTCATGGACAAGAATGCGGTCCCGTATCATGTTTTCAAGCACACCTTCTTCAATGTTGAGTTTTTTTAAAAATTCAGAGGCATTCTCTCCGAACATTTTCCGGTAGTTTGCCTCAGTTTTGCTAAGTTCCGTATAATACTCTCTCAAAGTAATATACTCTTTATTGACCATGGCTGCATAACTTTCTCTTTTACCACCAGTTTTTCCTCCTAATCCCAAGATTATAAAACTTGGTATAATCAGTATTGCAACCGCCCAAAGAATAATTTTCATATTTCTTTTTTTTCTGAAGAATTTCATAATCATTTTAGTTCTCCCCCCTTATTATTATTACAAACTCGCCTTTCAATTCCTTATCTTTATAGTATTCGCAGAGTTCAGAGACAGTTCCTGTTCTTATCTCCTCGAATTTTTTTGTCAGTTCCCTGCACAGAGTCATTTCCCTGTCTGTAAAGATTTCTTCTATGAAAGTTAGAGTTTCTTTTATTCTGTAAACCGATTCATAGAAAATTATGGTCTCTTCCTTCTTAGACAATAACTCCATTATTTTTCGCTTTTTCCCCTTTTTTCTTGGAAGAAACCCATAAAAAACAACCTTGTCCGTTGGCAATCCGCATACACTCATAGCCGCAGTAAACGCTGACGGACCAGGTACAGGGGTTACGGGAATATCGTTTTTATGCGCCTCTCTTACCAGTAAATATGCGGGGTCAGATACGCCTGGTGTTCCCCTGTCGCATATGAGAGCGATATCTTTGTTTTGCTGAAGAAGTTGTACCGCTTTCTTTAACCGCGACTTTTCGTTGTCTTTATAATAACTGAGGAGCGGTTTTTTTATCTTGAGGTGGTTTAAAAGTTTCATCGCTTCACGCGTATCCTCACAGAGAATAACATCTACGTTATTCAAAATATCCACTGCTCTGAATGTAATATCTCCCAGATTCCCTATTGGGGTAGCAATAATATATAACATTTAAATAAGTCAACAGTTAGATTTATCCGCCAAATTGTTTGGCGGAGATATTAAGTTAAAAACTATTGACTTTATAGATGATAAATTATAAACTAATCAAGATTTTTTTTCAAAAGGGAGTGTTTACATGGAGTACAATAAAATTTTACACGGTATAATTAAAAAAACCGATAGCAAAATACTTCTTGTCGTAATAGACGGTGTAGGCGGTCTTCCTCATCAAAAAACGGGAAAGACGGAACTTGAAACAGCAACAACCCCTTTTTTGGACGAGATAGCATCTAAAAGTTCTTGCGGACTTTCTATTCCCGTATTAAACGGCATTACCCCCGGCAGCGGGCCTGGACATATCGCTCTTTTTGGATATGACCCGATAGAGACACAGGTTGGGAGAGGGGTTCTTGAGTGTCTGGGTATCGGGGCGTCGTTAGAGAAAGATGATATAGCCATACGGGGTAATTTTGCTACTGTTTCAACCGACAGAATAGTAATTGACAGGCGCGCAGGAAGGATTGCTACAGAGGAAAACCAAAGAATAGTGTCCCTTATCTCTGAGAAGATAAAAGAGATAAAAGGTGTTAAATTATCAATACACACTGTAAAAGAGCATAGATGCGCTATTATCCTTAAAGGCAAGGAACTCTCCCCTTCTGTATCAGAAAACGACCCGCAGAAAGAAGGGTTGCCGTTGAGACCTATCCAATCTCTTGATAATGCATCTGAAAAGACGGCAGATATTTTGAGAGAACTTGAAAAACTTGTAATGGAACTCTTGAAAGATGTAGATACAAAAGCAAAAGGACTGCTATTCAGGGGCATTTCTAAATTACCGGATATAAAAGGATATAACGAGAAATATAAACTTAATGCTGCGTGTATAGCGGCATACCCGATGTATAAAGGTGTTTCAAGAGTTGTGGGTATGGATGTAATACCCGGTTGTGATACGGTTGAGAATGAAATAGATGCGTTACGGGAAAATTATAACCGATATGATTTCTTTTTCCTGCATATAAAAAAGACAGACAGTTATGGGGAGGACGGCAACTTTGACGCTAAAGTAAAGGTTATTGAAGAAGCAGACCGATATTTGAGCGCAATAAAGGATATGAGATTTGACGCTATAGCAATCTCCG
>JAAYXZ010000116.1 GCA_012515635.1 Elusimicrobiota bacterium | reverse complement strand
TTTTCAGAGAGTTTTGAGTCAGTTGCAGGACTGTCCACCTCATATTCCCAAACAAACTCCACTTCAGGAAGAAGGAGGCTGTCCGATATGAGTTCTCCCTGAAAACCTGATGTGAATCTTTGGATAAGATTGGGGAGATAGATGGGGGATTCTGTTTTATACTCATAACTATCAAACCATACCTTTTTTTGCGGGTCAAAGACATCTACAAGGAATATATAAAATGTACCCGCTTTTGCAAGAGAAGGACGTAAAATATAATTGATATTCAGTGTTTTTCCTATGGCGGATAATTCTTCAACATCTTGTAAATCGCTGTCGTTGAGTTTTTTTTCTGTTAAAATCTTTTCTACATTACTTTTTGAAATAACAGAGAAGTTATCCATATTGCTTAATTCGTTGATAAAAATATTTTGAAAATCGCTCTTTAAAAAATCAGAGACATTGGTATAAAAGACATCCAATGGAAGAATGACCATTTGTTTCATTTGCGCATCCAGATTTTTTATTTTCTTTGCGAGATATTGAGCGCTGAATGAAGTGCCGTGAAAATTTTTGCTATCTATAACTCTCTGAATATTTGCATACATTATCTTGGCATCTTTCAGTAGCCCTTCCGTTTCATAAACCTCTGCTGTTTTATTCATATAGGTTGTATCAGGGATTATGGAATGGGTTATATACTTGTTGTAATAATTTAACGCTTCCTTTGCTTTCTTATGCGAATAAGCGTAATCGCCTATAATACGGTAGAGATATGCATCGGGGGCGGCATATTTCAAATAAGCCAGCGCTTTAACATTATAAGGCCAATTGGATGGCCAACTCTCCGTGATAAACGGCCGGGTCTCTTCTATTTTTTGTTCCGCCTTTGAAAGCCATTGGTCCGCCTCTTTTAACTTGCCTGAATTATCTGCTTTGTTCGCATTTTCAATATGGGCCCACACATTCGCATTAAAGACAACAGAGAGTTCCTTGTTCTTATCAAACCATTCGCTAGAATAGGCATAACTTATAAAAAGACAGATAAAAGCAACCGATACTATTAGTTTTTTTACCATTCTTTTTGCTCCTTGAAATAAAGAATTCCGAACTGTGCAGGGTTGTCTATTCTTCCGCTCCAAGATGTGTATGGCAGATACTGTGATTCCCGTTGAAAATTAATACTCCATACATCCCCTGAAGATATCTTGTCTACTTTCAAATCCTTAAGCGGAATTGACATCTCTACCAGCCATCTTTTGTCCTCTATGTTCGATTTAACTGTCCAGCCGGATGTCCACATCGGTTCCGGCGTATCATTCGTATATAGTTTCCATTCATAGGAATATTTTATATGCTCCAATGGATGAAATACAAATTGATACCACTCTCTCGCTGAATTTAGCGGATTTATGGAAACGGTAAGAATATCCCGTGAATTAAAATCAATTATTGATGTGTCAGGGTCATTACATACGAAGAGCAGATAAAGATTATTCTTATCATACGCTACGCTTACAGTAGTGGGCAAGGATGTCTTTATTTTGTCTTCCCCTTCCGCCTCTATAAACAACTCTGCCTTTTCCATCTCTTCCCAGAACGGCTCTTTGTCAAATCCGTCTATTTCTACCGGCGATGAAATCATAGTTGTGTTCAGTCGTTTGAGGGAGACCTCTCTGATACCTAATTTTTCAACATACATTTTTTCCCTCATTAATGGTATTTTACTCCTCATGGAATATGGTATTACAGAGTCAAAGAGATATTTGTTTGCCTCTGTCCTGATGGGCTCAATACTTTCTTCCGATAACCTTACAAGGACATTCAATCCCTTTTCTTCCCCTAATCTTGCAAGCGCCCATGCAGTTACTACCTTAACATCCAGTTCTGAAACAGCAAGGTGTTTCAACAGAGTGGAAGATGCGCGTTTATCTTTCAAAAGAGCGAGTGTTTCAGCAGATATTCGCTGATAATAAGGGTCTTTGCTGTCCATATATCTTATTGCGAGAGAGAAACCGTCAGATATTCCCATTTTAGCAAGGGACCTGGCACATATAATCTGAAACTCCGGGTCGGAGTGTTTAAGCCCTGTCCTTAAGAGGGGGATAGATTCTCTGTCTTTTATTTCTCCAACTGCGATAGCCGCTAATTTTCTCATTGACGGGTCCATATCTTGCATCATTTTTCGCGCGCTTGACCCAAGGATTTTTTCAGGAACATCTCTGACAGTAAGCAGCATCTTTTCTCTTGCTTCAGGATATTTTGAAGAGGACATAGTAAGAAGCAGTTTCTGTAAACTTTTAGACCCAACTAAAGAATCCACTCTCTCTAAAGCAAACTTCAATTCGTTATAGTCGGAACCGATTATTTTTTCTTGCAATTGTCTGACAATATTTCCTGCCAGAGCAGATGCTTCATTCCTTACCCGCAAGGAACTATCGTATTTTTCAAGATATGCCAATGTTTTTAGATATTGGGTGTCAAATTTATCAATATTATAGAATGCTTTTATAGCCGCATATCTGATGTTTGAATCTGAACTTTGTATCTGTTTCAATATAAAATCCTTCTCCGTTTCGTTTCCTATCTTGCCCAATAAAGCGAGCGCATTGATTCTGGAATCAAAAGGATTGTTTGTGTCCTCAAAGAAACTTTCAAGAATAGGGCAGAATAAAGGGTCTTTCATTTGCTCTATTAACCTGAAAGTGTATTCTCTTACTTTTTGAGAGTTATCCGCAAGACATTCTGCAATATACGGATAAGAGACGGGCTCCCTGAATTTCTCAAGAGCCCATAAAGAATATATTCGCACAGATTCGTCTTTATCTGAAAGCCCGGTTATCAGACCAGATGTTCCTTCTTTCATACTGAGGTTTACCAGTGTTTTTATCGCCTCTATTTTGATTTTCGTGGATTCATCTACAAGGAGTCCTTCTATTTCCGTGCCTCCATCTTCACTCTTAAACTGTTCTATAGCCCAGAGCGCCCTTATCTTTATCTCATCATTTTTGTCGGAGAGCATATCTATGAAATAAGGGATTGCTCTTTTGTCTTTTGTGGCTTCAAGCAACCATAAAGCCCGCACTTTTAATTCAGGGTTAGAACTATCCAGAGTGTTAAAGACAGGTCTTATCTCATCTTCCTGAAGGTTTTTAAACAGAGCCCTTGCCTCATCTCTACCCATAAGCGCCAGCATTGCCCATAAAATTTCTGCCTTAACTGTATCATTGGAGTCATTTAAATATTCAAGGAGAAACGGAAGGTTTTTTTCGTCGCCGTATTTAGATAATCCTGTAGCGGCATAATACCTAACCTGCCAATAACTGTCTTTCATTGCAAGTTTCAGGTCAGGAATAATATCTTCCCCTAATCCGTGCCTCACTAAACCCTTCACTCCGTATAAGCGCACCTGCCAATAAGTGTCGTCAAGAGCATCTCTAAAATAAGGGACACAGGTGGAATCTCCTATATTCAAAAGGGCGAGAACGGCCTTGCTTCTTATCTCTTCGTTTTCTTCGCTGGTTATTATATTGCCGAGTTCAGGAAGGAACTCTTTTGCTTTAGATGTCTCTATTTTTGTGATGAGTTCAATCTTTTTCTGGAAAGTGCCTGTCTTTAAACCTTCTGTTATCTCTATGTTTGGCGCGCAAAGTATTGTACTACAGAACAAAAGAATAATAAGTCCCGTGATTAGTTTCTTCATTTTTCATTATCTCCTTTATAGAAAAAGAGTGGAAAACCTATATCCGAAACGATTATCTCCCCGCAATGCGCAGGACCACTGTTTATGTAAAACCCTTGTTTTGCAAACCCAAAACTTACAGTGATATCGCTCTTCACACATTTTCCATGAACATTACCGGTATTAGCGTCAAGTCCTGAAGGAATATCAGCGCTTAACACAAACCGTTTGCTTTCATTAATAAGAGAGATTGCCTCTGCCGGCAACTCTGTAATATCCCCTTTTACACCAGTTCCAAAGACCGCATCTATAATAACATCTGTATCTTCTAAAAGATTCTTAATATCTATAATATCCTTAAATGTGTAATTATCTATTCCCATTCTACACAAAATTTGATAGTTTGTAAAGGATAAACCAGAAAACTCTTCAGAGGGGGCTAAACAAACAACATTCACATTGATTTTTTTGTTGAAAAGATATCTTGCCGCAACAAAACCGTCGCCGCCGTTATTGCCCTTCCCTGCGACTATACATATTTTTTTATAACCGCGCTTCTCGGCATTGTTTTGAACAATCTCTGCAAGGGTTCTTCCTGCGTTTTCCATAAGGATTAAGCGGCTTATTCCATAGATCTCTTCTGTCTCTTTTTCTATCTTTGATATCTCTTCTCTTGTCAGGATATTATGTTTTTTTATCAACATTTTTATATCCCTTTTTTCTGAGTTTTTTGAGCATACTATGAGCAATCTTATCTACAGTGCCTGCGCCTACCGTTATTATAACATCGTCTCTCTGGACTATTTCACACAAATATTCCACTATTTCGTCAAAAGAAGGTAGATACAGGGCTTCCTTGCCGTTTTTTCTTATTTTCTCAACGAGCATCTTTGCGTTAACGAATTTTTGCTCTATTATTGAATCTCTCACAAAATATATGTCAGGCACAACCACTTTGTCCGCATCGGAAAAAGACATGGCAAACTCTTTTAGAAGAAACCTTGTTCTGCTGTATTGGTGCGGCTGAAAAACTACTATAATACGACTATCAGGGAATCTGTTTTTTATACATTTGAGGGTGCATTTAATCTCTGTGGGATGATGGGCATAATCATCCATTACAGTTATTCTTCCTACCCTGCCAAGAATTTCGCTTCTCCTATGAATCCCGCCAAAGTTTTTTAACCCTTCTTTTATGCTATCCCAGGGAACATCCAGATGTCTTGCGCAGATGATAGCAGCAAGTGCGTTTTTGACATTATGAGCACCTGAAATCCCCATTCTTACAACCGCCTCTTTTTTCCCTCTTACAATGCAATCAAACTCTGATACATTTTTAAAAAACTTTATGTTTTCCGCTCGCCAGTTCCCTTTATTGATACCGTAAGAGATTATATCTTTTCTATCCGACTTTTTAATGATGTCACGAACATTTTTGTCTTCCCCGTTGTAGATAATAAGTTCTTTAATATTTTTAGAAAAATCACTGAAAGCTTTTTTTATCTCTTCAATATTTTTGTAATAATCCAGATGGTCTTCTTCAATAGCCGTTATTATTCCTATCCTCGGCTTATAATTTAGGAAAGCTTTTTTGTATTCGCATGCTTCCACTATAAGCAGGTCGCCCTTACCCACTTCCGAATTTCCGATGTTTTTTATCTCCCCCCCGATAAGAAAAGATGGGGAACATCCTGCTGTCTTTAGGATAGAAACAAGCAATGAGGATGTGGTTGTTTTGCCATGTGTGCCGGCTACAGCGACACCTGTTCTGCTCTCCATAACACAACCTACCGCTTCAGGATAACTTATTATGGGTATCATATATTCAACGGCTTTTTTATACTCGGGATTGTCCGGCAATATGGCATAAGAATGGATAACCAACTCTGTGTCTTTGTTTATATTTTTTTCTTTCTGGGGGGAGAAGACCTTTATTCCCTTTCTTTTCAGTTTTCTTAGAACTTTTGATGGATTATTGTCAGAGCCGGAGACCTTTTTATCCATCGCCATAAGCAGTTGCGCAAGCCCACTCATTCCTGTTCCGCCTACGCCTATAAGATGTATCTTTTTAGATTTTTCGAGTATGTTAGGTTCCATTTTTAAATAACCTTAATATTTCTGAGACATTGTTGCCTGCTGTATCCACTATAGAAAGTTTCTCTAATTGCTGTTTCAAAATGTCTGAGTTATCCAAAGTCCTTTCAAAAATACCGGCAAATGATTTTATAGAGTCCTGATTCTGCTCCAATATATAGCACCCGCCTTGTTGCGCAAAGTAGAGAGCGTTATGTTTTTGGTGTCCGCCTGCATAAGGATAAGGAATAACAATGGCTGGAATCAGCCATTCACAAATCTCCGCCAGTGTTCCTGCCCCTGCGCGGGATATTGTTAAATCGGTAATGTTGTAAAGTTTTGCCATATCAAAATAAAAATCAAATACTTTCGCTTTTATATTATACATCTTATATTTCTTGCTTATTATTTCATTGTCTTTGCCCGCTATATGTATAAATTGAAGGTTCTTTTTGCTCAAATAATCCATGTTTTCAGTTATAAGGGTATTCAAAAAAAGAGCGCCTTGACTGCCACCAAAGACAAGAACGGTCGTTTTATCTTCGGTTAAACCAAACTCTTCAAGAACATCATTTCTGCTATGGCGTTTCTTAAAATCTTGAGGGATAGGGAATCCTGTAATAACCGTGTTTCCCCGTTTGGATATATCCCTCTGCGGGAAAGATAGCCCTATTTTATTCGCTATAAAAGAGGAGAATTTGGTGAATCTCCCATAGAGAAAGTTTTGTTCATGAACAAAGGTTTTTTTATTGCAGAAAAAGGATGCCAACAGAAAAGGAAGGGATGTATAACTCCCTGTAATTACCACCAGATTAAATTGTTTTATCAGAAGGGTATTGCAAGAGAGAATGGTAAGATAAATCAATTTAAACAAGAATAAGGGGTTTTTTATGGTGATTTTTACTTCGGGCATCACTTTGTAAGGGAATCCTTTTTGTTCCAGCCATCGGGTAATATACGTTCTATCGGGTATAAAAAAAAAGACATCTTTCCCTTTTTCTCTTAACTGCTCTCCAATGGCAAGTCCCGGAAAAAAATGTCCGCCTGTTGGTCCTGTCACAATAGCTACTTTGATAGTTTGGTTGTTCACGGGGGATATTATAGCATAAAAATATAAGTTGAAACTCTAATTTTTAAACATTTTTCCCCCTTTTTTGTTTGTTTTTTTTCGCTCTGTTATTATATGAAGGGCTGACTTGTTTGATACGTCGATAAAAAGTATTATAATGAAAGGATATTAAGCAGGGAAAGGAGTTATTCAATGGAGAAAGGGCTTGTAATAGTAGAATCACCGACAAAAGCAAGAACCATCGGGGGGATTCTCGGAAAAGAATATAAGATAATGGCTACTATGGGGCACATCAGAGACCTTCCGAAGAGTCAAATGGGTGTGGATGTTAAAAAGAACTTTACCCCGACATATGTCCCTATACCAGGTAAAAAGAAAGTGGTGGCCGACCTTAAAAAAACCGTTAAACAATATAACGATATATTTCTTGCAACTGATGAAGACAGGGAAGGCGAAGCAATAGCATGGCATATAATGCATATTATCGGTAAAACTCCGGCGGAAGTGAAAAGAGTGGTCTTTCATGAAATAGTGCCTGAAGCCATTAAAAAAGCGTTTAAATCTCCCCGTTCAATACATCTTAATCTTGTGGATTCTCAGCAGACCAGAAGGATTCTTGATAGAATAGTCGGTTATACTTTAAGCCCTTTTCTCGGTAAAGGGCTTTCAGCGGGGCGTGTTCAGTCAGTAACTTTGAAACTGATTGTTGACAGAGAAAGAGAGATTCAACGTTTTGTTTCTCAAGCATATTGGGTTATAAGGGCAAACATAACAAAGGACGGAAATGATTTTTCTATGATTTTAACGGATATAAAAGGAAAAAAAATAGAGAAACACGGGTTAAAAGATATAGATACTGCAAGCAATATAATTGAGGACCTTAAGAAAGGTGTTCTCTTTGTAGCAGATAAAAAAGAGAGTGGAAAAGAGATAAAGCCCTACCCTCCCTTTATTACCAGCACGCTTCAGCAGGAAGCATCCATTAAACTCGGTTTTTCTTCGGCTATGACAATGTTGATAGCGCAGCAACTGTATGAAGGAATACAGATGGATGAGGAAAACATCGGCCTTATTACATACATGAGAACAGATTCCCCCTCTGTGGCTAATCAGGCAAGAGCCCAAGCGGAAAAATATATAAACGAGTTTTTAGGGGCTAAATATCTCCCTGTAAAACCTCCGATATACAAAGGGAAGTCCTCTGCGCAAGAAGCGCATGAAGCAATAAGACCAACCTCTGTTTTCAGGGACCCTGAAAAGATGCGCCCTTTCTTAAGCGAACAGCAATATAAACTGTATGAGTTAATATGGAAAAGATTTGTCGCAAGCCAGATGAAGGGAGCATCTATAAAAAACATTAAACTTATTGCCAAGAACGAACAATATGGATTCTTATCTGAGAGCAATGAGGTTGTTTTTGACGGTTTTATGAGATTATGGGATGTGAAAATTGATACAGGGGATAGCATTATTGCCGATATCAAAAAAGATGAGATATTGGATATCAAAGAGTATCTTAAAGAAGAGCACCAAACAAAACCGCCCCAGAGATATACTGAAGCGACTTTAATAAAGACGCTTGAAAAAAATGGAATAGGCAGACCTTCTACCTATGCCCCTACTCTCTCCATTCTTTTTAACAGGGGTTATATAAGGAAAGAAAAAAAGGCGTTGATTCCTTATAAAATAGGAATAGCGGTATGTGAAATACTTGAGAAATTCTTCCCTGATATAATAAAGGTGGGATTTACTGTGGAGATGGAAGAAAATCTTGATAAAGTAGCGGAAGGCGAAAAGATATGGACGGATGTATTACAGGAGTTTTACAGTAAATTCACGACTATGTTAGAGAAAGCGAAAGAGAAGAAAACAGAACACCACGAGATTTTTAATCGTGTTTTGGCAGAAGGTAAAATATGCTCCAAATGTAATGCGCCGATGGTTGTTAAAAAAGGGC
>JAAYXZ010000115.1 GCA_012515635.1 Elusimicrobiota bacterium | reverse complement strand
TGCGGGGATTTTTATTTTTTCAAGATTCCGTAATTCTTTTATCTCGGAGAGCATTTGTTTAACATACGGGCTATATTTTATTTCAATCTCTGCGCTCCGTATTACCTCTTCGGAGTACTTGCCCCCAGAGACAAGCGTTTCTATTCTGATGCCCGGCTTTATAAGATGCTCATAAAGGGTTATTCTTGCGTCTTTAAGGGAAATTTTGCCTTCTTTTAGTTCAGTTATAAGTTCTTCCATCTCTTGTTTCTTATGGCGTGTTTTCTCCCAAATATCCTTGTTTATAAGCCCTAATTTATAAGCAGTTTCGTGTAATCTTAAATTAGCATTATCTTCCCTTAACAGCAGGCGGTATTCAACTCTGGATGTGAACATCCTATAAGGTTCTTTTGTGCCTTTTGTGGTGAGGTCATCAATAAGAACCCCGATGTAAGCGGTAGTTCTGTCCAGAACAAAAGGCTGTTGTCTTTTAATCTTAAGGGCGGCATTTATACCTGCTATGAGACCCTGTGCTGCGGCTTCTTCATAGCCGGTGGTGCCGTTTATTTGCCCTGCAAGATAAAGATATTCAATTTTTTTTGTTTCAAGTGTAGGGCAGAGTTGGGTTGGCTCTACCACATCATGCTCTATCCCGTATCCATATCGTTCAATTTTGACATTCTCCAGCCCGTCTATTGTTCTGATAAATTTATCCTGAACATCTATAGGTAAACTTGTGGATATGCCGTTAGGGTAATAGATATCGGTCTCAAGCCCTTCCGGTTCTAAAAATACGTGATGCCTTGTATGATGCGGAAACTTTACTATCTTATCTTCCAGTGATGGGCAATATCTTACTCCCGTTCCTGTGATTACCCCTGTGAAAAGGGGAGAGCTGCTCAAGTTTTCCCTGATTATTTTATGGGTTTCCTCATTGGTGTATGTGATATAACAAGGAACTTGCTGCGCTTCTATTGTTGAAGTAGAAAAAGAGAAAGGGGCAGGGGGGGTATCTCCATATTGCGCCTTGAGTTTAGTAAAATCAATAGTTTTTCCGTCAAATCTGGCACAGGTTCCTGTCTTGAATCGCAACATATCAAATCCAAGTTTTTTCAGAGAGTTAGAGAGTTTTTTACTTACTCTCGGCTCTTCCATCCGTCCTCCCGGGAAGGTCTCCAGTCCGATATGCATTTTGCCGTTCAGAAATGTTCCCGGGGTAAGTATAACGGCTTTTCCCAAAATTATTTCTCCATCTATCTCTACTCCCCTTATCCTGTTATTTTCAACCAAGAGACCTGTAACCTCTCCTTCTAAAATCTCTATGTTGCTCTCTTTTTTGAGAGCATTTTGGGTGTATAGCAGGTATTTGTTTCGGTCTACCTGCGCTCTTGATGACCAAACAGCAGGTCCTTTGGAACTATTAAGAACCCTGAATTGTATCCCTGCATTATCTGTTATCTTTGCTATTTCACCGCCAAGCGCATCTATCTCCTTTACCAACTGCCCTTTGCCTACGCCTCCTACGGCAGGATTACAGGATAGATAGCCGATTTTATCCTTTGTAAAGGTAGCAAGCAGTACGGAGCATCCCATCCTCGCTCCTGCAAGGGCTGATTCTATCCCTGCATGTCCGCTGCCTACCACTATAATGTCATATTCGTTTTTCATAACATATTATTATAGAGCATATTTGCAGGGCATAGTAAATAGTCGGATAAAAACAGGGATTAAACACAAATTAATAAAGATAGAACATCGCTCCTCTCTTTTCTTTCTCTTTTTAAGCGGTAAGGTAAATCTCTGCCAATTGGTTTTAATCGTATATTTAGTGCTATGGTATAATTTATATTGCTATGGGAAAACTCACTCCTATGTTTGAACAGTATAACGAAATAAAGAAAGCGTATCCGGAACATATCCTTTTTTTCCGGCTCGGCGATTTCTATGAGATGTTTTTTGAAGATGCTAAAAAAGCATCACGGATATTGGAAGTTGTTTTGACATCAAGGAGCGCAGGCAGTGCAGGCAAAATACCGATGTGCGGAATCCCCTACCATTCTGCTGACAGTTATATAGCCAAACTTATCAAAGCAGGACATAAAATAGCAATATGCGAACAGGTGGAAGACCCTGCTAAAACAAAAGGACTGGTAAAAAGAGATGTTGTCCGTCTCGTTACTTCGGGGACTTTTATAGACGAAGATTCCTCTGATTCACGTTACATAGCAGCAATCTATCCGGATAAAAAAGATATAGGCATTGCTTTCGTTGATTATATGGAAGGAGGCACTTTTTATACTAATTCGTTTCAGGATATATCAAAAGTATCGGAGATTCTTGCGGGTATTCCCCTTTATGAGTGCATATTTCCTGAAGATAAAAAAGATGTGGTTGAGGAAATTTTCAACACCCCTTTTCTAAAATGGAAGAAGGTAACAAAAACCCCCTGTGATGAGTGGTTTTTTAATGCAGAGATTGCACGAAAAAGTTTATGCGAACATTTTAAAACAGGGAATCTTTCTGGTTTTGGTATAGAGGATAATGAAGAGGCGGTGAGAAGTTGCGGAGGGTTATTAGAATATCTGAGACAGGTTAACAATACCCCTTTGAATCATATAACCAAAATAGCGCTTTATACAGA
>JAAYXZ010000114.1 GCA_012515635.1 Elusimicrobiota bacterium | reverse complement strand
CTATCAACGCCACCACTCCAATAAAACCGAACTCTTCTGCAAAAGCGCAGAAGATAAAATCCGTATGATATTCAGGCAAAAAAGCAAGTTTGGTCTGTGTCCCTCTTAAAAAACCTTTTCCCCACAAACCGCCTGAACCTATAGTAATAATGGACTGTATAAGATTATAACCTTTGCCGAGAGGGTCTCTCATAGGATAAAGGAACGTCATTACTCTCTCTCTTTGATATGGCTTCATAACAAGCCACATAAACGGACTTGAAAAAGCGCCCATAAGAAAAAGTGTTATCATCTGCCCCTTTGCAGCGCCTGCTTCATATATCATAGCAAAGAAAATCACTATGAAAATAAAAGCAGTTCCTAAATTGGGCTGTTTCAATACTAAAAGAAAGGGTATTCCCACTATCACGAGAGAAGTCAACAATACAGGAAATCTCCGAACATCCCTGTCTGCAAGATAGGCAGCAAGCACTAATACTGTTATAAGTTTAGCGAATTCCGATGGCTGAAGATAAAAAACTCCCAGTTTTATCCACCTTGTAGCACCGCCATAACCCAAAAAGAATACTAATATAAGTAAAAATAGGATTATAAGATAAAGAATAGGCGCAGTCCTTTGCAAATCCCTATAGTCCACCTTTTTTATAAAAACGCCGGCAACAGTCGCAATAATAAGCCAGAGGCATTGCTTGAGGAAAAAACTCTCTTTGACAAGAACCCCTTTTGATGCGCTGAAAAGCACTACAAAACCTATAAATAATAGCAAAAAAGACCAGAACATCACTTCCTTGTCTGCCATCCATCTTTTAAAAGATTTCAGCATTTTCTAACTCCTCCGCCTCTGATTCTATTTCAACACTACTCTTTTTCTCAGGAACAAGAATCCTCTTTAATGATTTACCGGCAATACCTGCCGCTTCAGAACTTGAAGCAGTATCCAAAAAAACCACCATTGCTATCTTTGGAGTGTCCGCAGGCGCATAGCAGACAAAAAAACCATGTGTAGCAAGCCCTGCTTCTGAAGCTGCTCGTTGGACAGTTCCTGTCTTTCCTGCTACTTCTATTTCGTCTATTCTCGCTCTACCGCCTGTCCCAAACATAACAACATTTTTTAATCCTCGTCTAAGTATTCCCAGTGTTTCTTCACTTACATATACAACTTTTTTAAGTTCAGGAACAAACTCTTTGATTCTTTTTTCATCGGGAGAAACCACCTCTTTCACTATATAAGGTTTCCATATATTGCCGCCATTAGCCACTGATGATATAAGAGAAAGCAATTGCAAGGGAGTTATAAGAATTGGTCCCTGCCCTATAGAAAGGTTTAAAGGGTCTATCTCCGACCTCTTCGGCAAGGACCCCTCTTTTTCGCCTGGAAGGTCTATACCCGTCGCATTTCCAAGTCCAAAAACAGAGGCGAATCCAAGCATCTTTGATACCCCCGATTTCATACCTATCGTTCCAAAAAATATATTACAGGAGTATGGGAGAGCAAGGTTGATATCCAACCAGCCATGCCCTTCTTTTTCCCAGCAATGAAAAAACCTGTCAGCCACTTCAATCTCACCAGAGCATTCCACCCTGTCATACTCTCCTATCTCTCCTGTTTCAAGCGCTGTAATCTCCGTTATGATTTTAAAGACAGAACCGGGTGAATATGTTCCTTTTATCACCCTGTTAAGAAATGGATACCCTTCCCTTTTTAGATATTCCTTAATATTGTCGGCATCAAATCCGGGTTTACTCACCATTGCGAGTATCTGTCCGTTACGCGGATCCATTACTGCCACACAGCCCCTTCTATTACCCAGTTCATCGGAGACAATCTCCTGAATGGTCTGGTCTATAGTAAGAATCAAATTATTCCCGGGAGAGGAATCCTTTTTGCCCAAAATCTTTCTTTGATGCCCAATCGCATCCACCTCTACCTGAAGACCGCCGGGAATACCTCTGAGATAATCATCATAAACTTTTTCTACCCCTTCCTGACCTATATAATCACCCTGTTTATAATTCTTCTCCTTCAACGCCTTTAACTGACTCTCTGATATCTCCCCCGTATAGCCAAGAAGATGGCAAGTATCTTTCCCGAGAATATATTCTCTTATCAATCCCTCTTGTATGAAGATACCCGACAGGTCCGATATATTCTCCTCTATAAGAGAGACCTCTTCTTTAGTAATCCGTCTCTTGATATACACCCTATCAAATGGATTAGCATATCTTGTTTGAAATTTTTTTAAAATCTCTTTCTTATCCACCGATATAATCTCTGCAAGTAGAGATGCTTCTTTTTCGGGGTTTTCTAAATCATACGGGACAAAAACAAGGTGGAGAGCAGGCGAATCCTTAGCAAGCGAACGCATATTTCTGTCATATATAACGCCTCTGGGAATCTCTGTTTCTATCGTTCTTATACAATTTCTTAAAGAAAGATTTTTGTAATATGAATACCTTATCACCTGAAGGTAAACACACCGCAGGATAATAATCATCAATAAAATTTTAGTCAGATTGATAAAAACTCTTTTTTCGTCTTCCATCGCAATCTCAACCTTTTCATACCTTGTTCAATAAAAAAGCCGACTATAGAATTTAGTAAAGCAAATAACAGGGAATACTTGAATATTGCCTTAGGACTCCATAAGAATCCGTCAGGATACTTAAAGAGTCCCATTAGAAAATAAACTATGCTAAATATAAAGATACCTATGATTCGTTCGGGTGTGTTTTTTATCTTTAAAAAGCAATTTATATATACTATAACAAGAAAGATTATGCTCGTTGTTCCGTAAAACCCCTTTGATATAAGGTCATACGTCATCCCTGTAATGAAAGCCATAAGCAAAGCGATTTCTGTATTCTCTTCCCACGCAAGAATAAGCAACCATACAAGAAAAAAAGAAGGAATCACTGTTGACCGAAAATAATTCAGAAAAAATATCTGTAACCCCATCAATATCAAAAACTGCTCAACTAATATAATAATTCTTCTATTCACTTATTAATACCTCTTCTACTGCGGAAATACAACTGAACGGTTTAACAAGAATGTTTAAAAATAGCGTCTCCGTATTTTGTTCTATTCTGACTATCTCTCCCACTTCAATGCCCTTCGGATAAAAATCGCTAAATCCTGAAGTTATTACCTTATCGCCTTCTTTTACGTTGCTGTCCGAAGGTATATACTTCAGGGAAAGTAAAGGTATACTCCCCCCTTCCAATATCCCAATCTCTCTTGTTGTATCTATAATTACACTGATTTTTGTTTTTGTGTTAAAGACCGTCTTAACGAAAGCAGAATCTTGATAAACGTTTGTTATTCTTCCTATAAGAAACATCTCTTTTGAAAAGACGGCCATATCCTCTCTTACGCCATTATTTCTACCTTTATTGATAATTATTTCAGCAGGAAAAATAATCGGTTTTATTGATACAATCTGTCCTACAATCACCTTTTTTTTCAGCAAAGAGACATCTTTTTTTAGGTCAAGAATCTCTTTTAGCCTGATATTTTCCGCAATCAATTCTTCATAATTTGTTGTTTTTATTTCCTCTCCCTGACTATTTTCAATATTATAAACTCTTCTATGTGAGTGATGCCTTACTATCATCACTGAGAGGAAAAGTCCTATTACAAATATGATTTCCCTTCTGAAACGCCATAGCATTTTAATTGATTTAAAAGCAGAAAACTTATTCTCCAGTGTTAATAGTTTCCTGCTTGTAGCTCCCTCTAATCTCTTTGATTTTTAAATTATGCAAATCGCATACTTTCTTTACTCTTGAGGATACTCCTTAAGATATTTAACTTCCTCCAGCATTTTCCCTGTTCCTCTCACCACTGCGCCCAAAGGATTCTCTGCCGGTATAACAGGTAATCTCGTCTCATGTGAAAGAAGTTTATCAAGACCTTTTAACAATGCGCCGCCACCTGCGATAACCAGCCCGTTATCAATAAGGTCACTCGCCAGTTCGGGCGGGGTCTCCTCAAGCATATTTCTTATAGCCTCAACTATCTGATAAAGTGTGTCTTTTAACGCTTCCCTTATCTCCTCTGATGTAATCTTTACCATTTTAGGAAGCCCTTCTACCAAACTTCTGCCATTAACTTCCATTGTCAACTCTTCTTCCAGTGGGTATGCAGAACCGATAGTGATTTTTATCTCTTCTGCTGTCCTCTCACCGATAAGAAGATTGTATTTTTTCTTCATATAATCAATAATTGCTTCATCCATCTCATTGCCTGCCACCCTTAAACTTTTGGTAAGGACTATTCCGCCAAGAGAGATTATAGCCATCTCTGTTGTCCCTCCGCCTATATCCAGAATAAAACTCCCGCAGGGCTCTGATACAGCCATATTCACTCCTATAGCGGCAGCCATCGGCTCTTCTACAAGATACACCTGTCTCGCTCCTGATTTCAGAGCGGTATCCCTTACAGCCCTTCTCTCCACACTGGTTATTCCGGACGGAACAGCAATAACTATTCTCGGCGGTAGCACAAACCTATGCTTAGGGGTTCTTGCGCGGGCAATATAATACTTAAGCATTGCCCCACAAGCATCAAAATCAGCAATTACACCATCCTTCATCGGTTTCATTGCAACAATATTTGCGGGAGTCTTCCCCAACATTCTTTTAGCTTCATTCCCGACAGCCACAACTTCTTTTGTCTCAAGATTCATAGTAACTATTGATGGCTCCATTAGCACAACACCCTTGTTGCTAACATATACACAGGTGTTTGCGGTCCCTAAATCAATACCCATATCACTTGACAAAAAACGAATCAATTTAACCATGCTTTTCCTCTCTTTTTCGGTGTAATTAGACAGTTTTATTCTTCTATCACTTTATATACAACATTGCCGAGACGCACCTTTTGCGCTACCTTAAACCCTATGTCATCACCTGCTATCGCTACATCTATCTCCTGATGGTCTTTCTGCATAGAACTAATCTCCTGAAAGAAGTCCACAGTATGCCCCTTTATATGAACCTTATCTCCTTTTCTCAGCTCCCCTGTATCTATACTCATGGCCGCTACCTGTATGTTATTGAAATAATGGGAAATTTTACCTACCTCTATCTCTTTCATCGCCCTTCACCTCCTTTTTTCTTCTTTCAATATCTCGATGAAGGTCTCCACTATTTCTTTGTCAAACTGTTTATTTACGCATTTTTTTAGTTCCGCAACCGCTTCTTCATGCTTCATTGCCTTTCTGTATGGTCTCTCTGAAATCATAGCGCTATAAGCATCTGCGACAGCAATAATTTTAGATAATAACGGGATTTCATCTCCCTTTAATCCCGAAGGATAGCCCTTACCATCAATTGTCTCATGATGATAATAACATGCGTCAATCTCTTCTTTCTTGAGTCCGAGGGGCTCTAAAATTTTCACGGTCATACAAGGATGTTGCATTATAGCTAACTTCTCCTCTTCGCTG
This sequence comes from Elusimicrobiota bacterium, assembly GCA_012515635.1. Lineage (GTDB taxonomy): Bacteria > Ratteibacteria > UBA8468 > B48-G9 > JAFGKM01 > JAAYXZ01. The sequence continues at coordinate 1,395 of JAAYXZ010000114.1, read as the reverse complement.
AGAGGTCCCGGCTTAAGCAGAATAGAATCCCTTATGCCTAATTTCCCAAGGTCATGCAAGTAAGATGCGTTTTTTAATATCTCTAAGTTCTGGTTCCTTATGCCCAATCTTCTGCCTATAAGCACAGAATAATACGCCACCTGCTCCGAATGCCCTTTTGTGTATGAATCCTTTGCCTCAAGGGAATTGACCAGTGATTTTATGGAATTGATATAGGCATTTCTCAACATATCAAAAAGCATTGCGTTTTCTATGCCTATGCCAACCTGAAGCGCAAAAATCTCAAGAAATTTTATCTCTTCTTCTGATATTTCCCTTGTAGCGGGTATCTCTAAATACATAAACCCAATCTCTTTTTTAGTGCCTAAAATAGGGACAGTTATTTTATAATGTTCTGTTTTCTCTACTAATGATTTTCTTTTAACAAAGATGTCTTTAACCTGCTCATATCTGTAACTTACAGGGAGTTGCTCAGGCAATTTATCCTTCACTGGCATATAATTTCTCAGAGTAAAATTCTCCCCTTCTTCTCCTGCAATATAAATAGCGGTAATCTCCGACTGGTATATATTCTTTACTATATGGAGCACCTTATCAAGCAATAAATCAAGTTCTGTAAGAGTAGCTATTATACGGTTTAACTCCAGTATCGGTTTTGCCATATTCACGTGTGAAACATCAGAGACGGTCTCTCCTTTCTGGATGTTTTTCCTAACAGCATATGATAGGTCAACAAGAGAAAACGGCTTTACAATAAAATCTGAAGCCCCTGACCTTAAAGCCCTAATTGCATTCGCAACAGTTCCAAAAGCCGTTATTATAATTATGGGGATTCCTCTCCCTTTTATTTGTTTAAGAACATCAAAACCATCCATCCCCGGCATTTGGATATCAAGTAAAACGACATCAAAAATATCCTCATCCATTAGCGCAAGGGCATTATCCCCGTTAAAAGAATACGAGACCTGATACCCTTCCAGTTTTAAAAACTCAACGCAAAGATTTATTATTTCCCTGTCATCATCAATTATAAGTATTTTTTTACTACCAGTATCTTGTGTTTCTTTTAAAGACATTTGTTCTCTCCTAAAAGTTTATTATCAACAGAATAAACTTTTTTATCTACCTATTACTGCTACTTTTATTATACATTGTTATCATTAGGGAACCAAATTTCTTTCACTCTCAGAAACACTTGTTGGCAAGGTAATTATCAGGTTTTTTCCCGAAGGCAGAATATTGCATCTAATACCGCCTCCGTGTAACTCAAATATCTTTCTGGCAAGCATCACTCCCATTGAAATAGTGCTCTTAACCGAAGGTCCAAAAGGAACAAATATCTCCTCTGCGCATTGAAGATTTATTTTATCGCCTTTTTCTTCTATGTCTATCTCT
>JAAYXZ010000113.1 GCA_012515635.1 Elusimicrobiota bacterium | reverse complement strand
GCAATAATTAGGGAGTCCGATGAAGAAGGGCTGCAGGGGTCTTTCATCTCTGCGGATGGAAGTTATGGCGATATATTAAATGCGCCTGCAGGCGGTTCTGCTTCTCCCGCATCGTTTGATACGGTAGAAAAAAGGATGCATTTTATGAAGATGGAAGGAGCAGTCCTTTTTAAGATAGCCATACAGACAATGTGCGAGTCAATAAATACAATCCTTAAAAGATTTAACCTGACAAAAGAAGACATATCACTGGTTATTCCACATCAGGCGAACCTGCGTATTATAAATGGTGTAGCCAAAGGTATGGGGATGCCGCCCGAAAAGTTTTTTGTGAATATTGAAAAATACGGAAATATGTCTGCTGTCTGTATTCCTGTGGCTCTTGATGAAGCATCAAGGAAAGGGCTTATTAAAAAGGGCGATATTGTGGTTACTGTGGCTTTTGGCGGAGGGCTTACCTGGGGGGCTAATCTTATAAAATGGACAAAGTAAAAAAATTCTCTGCCGTATTTCCGGGGCAAGCATCACAATATATAGGCATGGGCAGGGAATTTATAGAGGATATCCCTGAGTGTGCGGATGTTATTAAAAAAGGGGAAGATATAACGGCTCTCCCCCTGATGACAAAAATTATGCAGGGACCTATGGAAGAATTGACAAGGACATTGATATGTCAGCCTGCAGTTTTTGCTGTTAATCTGGTCTGTTGGTATGCGATGAGAAAGAAAGGGCTTTATCCTTTTAGTGTAGCGGGACATAGTTTAGGAGAATACTCCGCGCTTGTTGCTTCAGAGGTTATTAGCATAGAAGACGGTTTCTATCTTGTTAAGAGAAGAGCGGAGATAATGGACGAGATATCTTCAAATATGAATGGGGGGCTTATGGCGGTCATAGGTCTGCCTTTACAAGAAGTTGAACCCCTTCTTGACGGCTATAAAGGGATAAGCGTAGCAAACATAAACTCCTATAAACAGATAGTAGTAGGGGGTAATATAGAAGACCTTGAAAACTTTGCATCTTTTCTGAAAACCAGAAAAACAAAAGGTGTTATGTTAAAAGTAAGCGGAGCATTCCATACATCTTTTATGAAGGAAGCGTCTTCTCTCCTTGCGGCGGAGATTGAAAAAATAACATTTAAAAATCCTGTTATACCTGTCTATCTAAACTTCTCAGGCGAGAAAGCCAAAGACAAAGAGGAGATTAAAAAAGGGCTGATACAACAGATGTATTCTCCTGTCAGATGGGTCGATATTGTTGAAAACATAAATAAAGACGAAAGAAATATCATCTTTGTTGAGGTAGGACCTAAAACAGTATTGAAAAAACTGATAGAAGGAATCTTGTCCGAGGTTAAGGTATTTAACATAGAGGATAAGGCGTCATTGGATAATACATACAAAGAATTGGCATAAAACAGTAATAGCCAAAAGTAAAAGACGGGGGTTTTGAACAATATAGTTTATACTGGGAGGTGGATATGTTACAAGGTAAAAGTGTTCTTATTACAGGCGCCTTCGGAGGTATTGGAAAAGCGCTTGCTTTAAAATTTGGCGAGAACGGAGCAAAAGTTGCCATGTGGGATATCTTTATAGATGATGAATTTAATAAAAAACTTACAGACAAGGGTATCCAGTTTATCGCTTCTCAAGTAGATATAACCAAAAAAGAGGATGTTCAGAAGAGCGCGGATGAAATTATTGCTCAATGGGGCAAAATAGATATCCTCGTGAACAACGCAGGCATTACGAAAGACAACCTTATTCTACGCATGACTGAAGAAGAATGGGATAAAGTTATGGAGATAAACTTGAAAGGCGCTTTTATATGCAGTAGAATAATAGGCAAAGTTATGTTTCCACAGAAATCGGGAAGCATTGTAAATGTTGCTTCTATAATAGGACAGATAGGGAATATAGGGCAGGCAAACTATTCCGCATCAAAAGGCGCTCTTATCTCACTTACAAAAACCTGTGCAAAAGAATTTGCAAGGTTTGGTGTCAGGGTGAACGCAGTGGCGCCGGGATATATAATTACAAAGATGACGGAACAATTGCCTGAGAAGATAAAGACAAAGATGCTTGAAGGGATACCGCTCGGTAGATTGGGTAAGCCGGAAGATGTATCTGATTTAGTTGTTTTTTTATCATCGGATAAAGCAGATTATATTACAGGACAGGTTGTTAGAATAGATGGCGGAATGGTAATGTAATAATTTTTAAGTAGAAACTATAAATCCAAACAACACAAGGAGGAAAGATGGAGAGAAGCGAAATACTTGAGAAGGTCAAGAGTATCATATCTGAGAAATTGGGGGTCTCTATAGGGGAAATTACAGAAGATGCGTCATTTATTGATGACCTTGGCGCTGATTCGCTTGATACAGTGGAACTTGTTATGGAATTAGAGGATAAATTTGCGATAGATATTCCTGACGAGGATGCTGAAAAAATAGGAACAGTCAAAAAAGCTGTGGATTATATTCAAAAACTAAAAAAATCCTAAAGCAATGAAAAGAATTGTTGTAACAGGAATAGGAATGGTTACGCCTGTCGGGAATGATGTCCGAACATCTTGGGAGAACCTTAAGGCGGGTAAAAACGGAGTAGATATCATAAAAGGTTTTGATGTTACGGACTATCCTTCAAAGATAGGGGCGGAGGTTAAAGATTTTACGCTTGACGGCTTTCATCCTAAAAACTTGCGCAGAATGGATAAATTTGTCCAGTTTGCGCTTAAGGCATCCATAGAAGCGTTTCAAGACAGCGGACTGACTCTTTCAGATAAAGAAAAGGAAAGAACAGGGGTCATCATAGGTGCGGGAATAGGTGGATTGAGGGTGATAGAAGAGCAGAATGCGGTTTTATTAGCAAGCGGTCCGTCACGGGTATCGCCGTTTCTTATACCAATGCTTATACCCGATATGGCAGCGGGACAGGTTGCTATACACTTTGGGTTAAAAGGACTGAATTTTGCTACTGTTAGCGCTTGCGCATCAGGAGCTCATGCCCTTGGAGTAGCCCTAAATCTTTTAAAAAACGGAGTAACGGATATTGTGATAGCAGGGGGGACTGAGTCCTGTATTACTCCTTT
>JAAYXZ010000112.1 GCA_012515635.1 Elusimicrobiota bacterium | reverse complement strand
GCAACCTCTTTATCATCTTTCACTGTCTTCTATGGCATACAGGACATTTTTCCGGAACAGGGATATCTCTCTCTGTCCCGCCCCTTTTTTCAGTAATCACCTTTATTATTTGAGGGATAATCTCACCCCCCTTTTCTATAAAAACCCGGTCGTTTATCTTAATATCCAACCGTTTAATTTCTTCAAAGTTATGGAGTGTGGCTCTGGAGACAGTGCTGCCTCCAAGGGATACCGAACTAAGAATAGCAACAGGCGTAAGGACTCCTGTTCTGCCTACCTGCACTATAACATCGTTAATTACGGTCTCTGCTTGTTGCGCGGGGAATTTATAAGCCACAGCCCATCTATGCGATTTGGATGTCGCCCCTGCTTTTTTCTGAAGCAAAAGAGAATTGACCTTTATTACCATTCCGTCTGTGTTGTATGGCAGTGAACTCCTTTTCTCCATCCACTCATTGCAATATGCGATTACCTCTTTTATGGTTGCGGCAAGTTTTCTGTGAGGGTTTATGGGAAACCCAAGTGTCTTTAAAAAGTCCAGAACAGCCCAGTGGGTATCAAATCCTTTTAAGAATCCCTGATATACAAATAATTGTAGATTCCTCTTTGCGACTATCTCTGGGGTTAGTAGTTTGAGCGAGCCTGCCGTTGCGTTTCTCGGATTTGCAAACAATGTCTCTCCATTCCTTTTTCTCTCGTCATTTATTCTTCGGAAAGTGTCTCTTCTCATATATATCTCTCCGCGTACTTCCAAAGATTCTTTATAAGGTATGACAAGCGGTAGAGTAAGTATTGTCCTAAGGTTTTCAGTGATATTATCACCCGACCACCCATCCCCCCTGCTCGCTCCCTGTATAAACATTCCGTCTTCATAAATGAGAGAGACCGCAACGCCGTCGTATTTTAATTCCACTACATACTCAATATCCTGTGATTCTGTGGTCTTCTTCGCTCTTCTGTCAAACTCAAGCAGTTCCGCCTCTGAATAAGTGTTGTCAATGCTTAACATAGGGACTTTGTGGGTTACGGAAACGAACCCTGTCAGGGGTTCTCCCCCTACCTTTAAGGTTGGTGAATCATCTCTCCTGTATTCAGGGAATTCCTTCTCTAACTCGGCAAGTTCATGGTAAAGCGTGTCATACTCATAATCGGTGACTACGGGACTATTTTCCACATAATAGTTATAGTTGTAGCGGCTTAATATTTTTATCAGATACTCTATCCTTTTTTTTGCCTCTATTTTCTCCATGTAAAAATTATACCTTGACAGCAATGTCTTGACAAAAACAAAACTAAATGTAAAATTATCCTTGCTCTGGAAACAGATATAGGGCTGAGGGTATAAAAAATGGAAAACGAAAGAAAAGAATTAGGCGAAATATTGGTAGAGAAAGGATTGATTACGATAGAACAACTTGATAATGCTTTGGTTCAACAAGCGATAGAAGACAAGTTTCTCGGCGAAATTTTAGTTGAAAAAGGATATATTACCAATAAACAGATAGCAGAATCCCTGACAGAGCAGAAGAAATGTGATTACATCAATTTAACTAAAATCAAGAATATAAAAGAGGATGTTATAAGAATAATTCCAGAAAATATAGCAAGAAGATATAAAGTTTTGGCAATTGCAATGGAGAAAGAAAAACTGGTCGTTGCAATGGACGACCCTTATAATATAGTGGCTATTGATACAGTTATGAGGATAGCTAACAAAAAAATAAAAGTAGTTAGAACTGAAAAACAAGATTTAGAAGAATATCTTGATAAATATTATCAAACAGCGATAGACCTATCGGGTAGCGCATCCGCTCTTGAAGCAATAGAAAGAGAGGATAATAGCGTTGATGTTAATCAATTGATAGTCGCTGCCGATGACGTGCCGATAGTGAAATTTGTAAACACTCTCTTTTTAGAAGCAATAGAAAAGAGAGCGACAGATATCCACCTTGAACCGCAAGAAAACAAAATTTCGGTCCGTTTTAGAATAGATGGAGCGCTGTATCAATTTCCCCCTCCTCCAAAGTCCGCATATACTGGAGTGGTAACACGTCTTAAAATACTCTCCAGCCTTGATATCGGAGAGAGACGCCTTCCTCAAGACGGAAGAACAAAGATAACCGTTGGAACAAGAGAAATTGATATCAGGGTTTCCATATTGCCTGCAATTTACGGAGAAAAAATAGTTATGCGTTTGCTTGACAGGCAATCATTGGTTAAAACTCTTGATAAGATAGGTTTTTATCAGGATGAAGAAGATTTATATAAAAAAGGAGTGCAAAAACCGTATGGTATGATAATAGTAACCGGTCCTACAGGGTCCGGTAAAACTACAACTCTTTATTCAGGGCTGCATTATATTAATACACCAGATAAGAATATCGTTACGGTGGAAGACCCAGTTGAATATGAATTAAAGGGGATTACACAAGTACAGATAAAACCGAAGATAGGACTCACATTTGCTGAAATACTGCGAAGTATGTTAAGGCAAGACCCTGACATTATAATGGTTGGGGAAATCCGTGATTTAGAGACCGCTAAGATTGCAATACAATCCGCATTGACAGGGCATCTTGTTATTTCAACACTTCATACAAATGACACGGTCTCAACTATATCCCGTTTGAACTATATGGGGGTCCCGAATTACCTTATAGCAGAATCCCTTCATTTAATAATGGCTCAACGACTGGTAAGACGCATCTGCGCAAACTGCAAACAAGAAGATGTTGAAGGTAAGGAAATTTTAAAAACTATGGATATTCCTGTAAAAGATAAGGTATATAAGGGCGCGGGATGCAGCGCTTGTAATTTTACAGGATATTTAGGCAGAGTTGCTATATTTGAAATGCTTGAGGTATCAAGGGATATTAAAAAAGCTATTTCAGCGGATGCTAAAGAAGAAGATATACGTGTTTTATGCGCAGAGCAAGGTTTTTCTTCTTTGCGGGATGCTGCGTTGAAGAAAGTTTTTGCCGGCATAACAACAGTTGAGGAATTCTTAAGCAAAACGATAGTATAATAGAACTTAATTGCTACAACGTTATTTAGCAATACAATTAATATGGCAAAATACCAATATCAAGCAAGGGATATGTCAGGCAACAACATAGAGGGTGTCATTGAAGCATCTTCCGAGATTATGGTTATAACGCTCCTTAGAAGACAGAATCTATACCCTATCAACATCAATACAACCACAGGAAGAGGCATAACAGGTATTCTTGAAAAAAAAGAGGTTTTTGCACAAAAAAGAGGAAAAATCACTCTTAAAGAACTTGCGGTTTTTACAAGACAAATCTCTGCTATGCTGGATGCAGGAGTCCCTATTATAGAGACCCTTGACGATTTAAGCGCGCAGTCAGTTAATCGTTATTTCTCGCAGGTGTTAAAAAAGATTAAGAAGGACATACAGGAAGGAAGTAATCTGTCCCAAGCATTGAGTAAATATCCGAAAGTTTTTTCTCAATTATATATAGCTCTTATAACTTCAGGTGAAGAAAGCGGCACTCTTGCTGAAACCATGACAAGTATCGCCTCAGACCTTGAAGACCAGTTAGCGCTTATAAGCAAGGTTAAACAGGCGGTAAGTTATCCCGCAGTTGTAGTGGCTTTTTTTATAGGAGTGGTATCTTTTGTTTTTCTTTATCTCCTTCCCAAGTTTAAAGAGGTCTTTGAGGACTTTGGCGCTGCATTGCCCAAATTTACTATAATAATAATGGGTATAAGTTCTTTTCTTGTATCCTCTCTTCCCTATATTTTTCTCTTTCTTTTTATCTTTGGCGTCTTTCTCTTTTTCTTTCGTAAAACTCCCACGGGTATGGAATACATAGATAAAACAATATTAAAATTGCCTGTTTTTGGACAACTGATGTTAAAGGTGTCTTTTTCAAGGTTTGCGGGTTCTTTAGCAACTCTTCTTAAAGGGGGGGTGCCTATAATTTCTGCGTTGGACATAGTATCAAAAACTACGGGTAATAAGATATTGGAAAAGACCATTCTAAAGGTAAGAGATGGTGTTGTTAAGGGTTCCCTTGTCGGCACTGAAATGAGAAAATACAGAATATTCCCGCTACTTCTTACACGTATGATAATGATAGGTGAAGAGACAGGCAAGATGGAAGATATGCTTAATAGAACCGCTAACTTTTTTCGTGAAGAAGTAGATGCTACGTTAAATATTCTTGCCTCTGTAATTGAACCGTTTTTAATAATAAGTTTGGGAGCAGTAGTTGGAATAGTTGTATTGGCAATATATTTGCCGATATTTAATTTGTCGGGAACTATGCATTAATTGTTGACAAATTTATTTTTTATAGTATGATTATGGCTGTAGTATCACGAGCAAGGGCAAAAAGCCCATAGGCAATATTAAATATTGCTATGAAAAAATGCTTGCAGTGATATACAAAAAAACCTAAGAAAGGAGGAAGGGATATGGAGAAAAAAAGAAGTAGAAGTGGATTTACACTGATAGAATTGATGACTGTTGTCATCATCGTTGGTATTCTGGCAATTGTGGCTATTCCGCTTTATAAGACACATTTGAATAAAGCCAGAGCATCTGAAGGAGCGGCTTTGCTTGGTACAGTATTAACTGCAGAAAGGGTTTATTTTTCTGAAAAAGGAACCTATACAGATGACCCGGACGAACTTGGAGTTAGTACTGAAGGGAACAGGTTTTTTGTAGATTATACTATAACATCGGTAGGTGATACAGGTTTTACTGCGGAGACATCAGGTATTGGTGTTGCCGAGGGAATTACTGTAGAAATGACTCACTCTACAACGACTGGAACTGCTGATTTAGAGTATACGTTCCCATAATTGACAACAGTTATGAAAACCTTTTTTGTAAGGGGCGGATAAGTTCCGCCCCTT
>JAAYXZ010000111.1 GCA_012515635.1 Elusimicrobiota bacterium | reverse complement strand
ACTTCCATATTCTTTTACCGCTTTTAACGGTGGTATTTGCCAGGCCTTCCTGTTGAAAGTGAACAAGGTTATCATATTGCTGCTGTTGCTTCGGTGTGCCTTAATCTCAGCTTCTACAAGGTCGGGTAAAGCAATATTGTTTTCTTGCAGCCCAAGCAATGTTTCCAAAGTATGCCCTACGCCGGTAGGTCCTCTCCTTGTAGAAGGAACGAATCCTTTGTTTTTTAAATTATGGAAATTCCTTTTGAATTCTTGTAAGTTCATAGGTTTCTCCTAAAATGCCTATCTTGCAATTTAATTCCTATATCAAACAATTTTAGCATATCCAGCCAAATGGGAGAAAAATTAGGATGCTGAAATCACAAAAACATTTCCATCAGGTGAGAAGTGATGCTGTGTTTAGTGAAGGATAGGTTGGTTAGATATACTTTTTGTAAAACTAAGTAGCCAATAAAATTATAGGCTAGTTGTAATCTATGTTGAAAAATCTTAAAATATTCATAACATGGAAAAGGAGAGAAAATGCGGCTTAATACAGATAGCATAAGGACTTCAGTGTCTTTTAACCAAGTAAAGAAAGTTGCCTTGACCACGAATAGCGGGGGACAGGAATAATGGATAAAAAGAAGGAAAAGCTCATCAGACTGGAGGATTTTCCAAACTGTGTATGCAAAACTATTCCCGTCCCAATAAACTTTCCTTCCCCTGTGACCAGATATGCATAAACCATCTGCTTGGCTATTTCAAAGGCCAATACCTGACTGAGATAAATGCGTTTGATATAGAGAATTATAAGCAGAAACGTTTTGAAATAGGTCGACCAACACAATGGTTGAGTATGAATTGCAATCTTTAAAGGCAATATTGAATAAAGTAGGGGAATGGGGTATGATAAAAAGCGTTAATGAGCGAGGGTGGCGGAATCGGCAGACGCGCTGGACTTAGGATCCAGTGGGGCAACCCATGGGGGTTCAACTCCCCCCCTTCGCATTTTTCTTTCCTATATGAGCAAAGAACGCCCTGAAATCAATCATAGAAATCTGTACTCTTGCCTTTTGCGGGATAATCCATTACAATAATTAGTGTGAATGTTATTCCTTGAATAAACGTTTCAAAAACGACAAGGAGGTAACATATGTTCCAACGCGTCATAATAGCAACAACCCCGTGGACAGTTTTTCCTCCCATAGAGAAGTGTGTGAAAAACCTCAAGGAATTCGGAACTGAAAAACTCTATCTATTGCAATGTCTGCAGGAGAAGGAGATACCCGGCATAAATCTGGAATTGACGAAAAAACTCCTTAAACCAACGATAGTCAAGCAAAAAAAATCTCTTGAAAATGCGGGGTTTGATGTTGAACCAAAGATATGTGTAGGAAGCGCCCAGAAGGAGATTCATACTCTTGCACTGGAAGAAAACTGTTCTCTGGTCGTATTGGAATCCTCTAAAGATACGCGTTTTTATGAGTTGCTATTCGGCGGCAATATAGCAAGCGAAAAAATTCAGCGCCAGACATTGCCAATCCTTTTAATTCCTACCTTATCAAGCAAAAAACAGGAGAGTTTTATTGAGGAAGACACATGCAAACTGCTCAAACATATCTTGTTCCTAACGGACTTTTCTGTAAATGCGGAGCATGCGTTCTCGTATTTAAAGAGATTGATTGAGAAAAAACCTCAGCAGGTAACACTTTTACATATACAGAACAAAACATTTATTTCTCCACACCTGACTTACCGGCTTGATGAGTTTAATAAAATAGATGCCCTGCGCTTAAAAAAACTAAAAAACGAGATTCTGTCAGATAACAGCACTAAGGTTAATGTTGAAATCCGTTACGGGCATCCTGTGAAAGAAATAATTGCATTCAGCGCATCAAACCAGGTCTCCCTTATAGTAATGGGCAAGCAGGGCAGGGGGTTTTTAAAGGAAGTGTTTATAGGCAGTATAAGCCAAAATGTAGCGCGTCTGTCAGAGAGCCCTGTTCTGCTCATACCTATGCCTGAGAAAGACAGATATACTATTGTAAGCGGATGAACCTTAAATACTCTTTTCCTTACAAGAAAGGAGTAGGAGAGGAGATAATTATTTGTTCATCTGCAAGACCGACAGAAAGACATCCTGATGGACATTTACCTTGCCGATTTTCTTCATTCTCCGTTTTCCTTCTTTCTGCTTTTCAAGGAGTTTGTTTTTTCTGGTTACATCGCCCCCGTAGCACTTTTTGATAACATCTTTGCGCATAGGCGCTATATTTTCTCTTGCGATTACCTTTGAGCCGATAACCGCCTGTATGGAGATTTCATGCTGATGGCGAGGGATAAGTGTCCGTAATTTTGTAGCCAAAGCCCTGCCGACATACGGCGCCTGCGTCCGTGATACAATTGCACTTAAGGCATCCACAGGTTCATAATTCAGCAGGATATCCATTCTCACTACATCAGATGCGCGATATCCGATAATTCTATAGTCCATAGAGGCATAACCCTGTGTCACCGCTTTCAACCTATCGTGGAAATCAACTATTATACGGGATAGGGGCAGTTCAAATATCATCATCACCCTTGTAAGGTCAAGATATTCCATTGAGATAAACTCGCCCGCTTTTTCTTTTACCAGTTCTATCACCGCACCGAGATATTCAGGAGGGGAGATAACCGTGAGATTGCAGTAAGGCTCCTCTATCTCTGCTATCTCTCTGGTATGCGGTAAAAGCGAGGGGTTATCAACTAACTTGAATGTCCCGTTTTTCATCTTCGCTTTATAGATAACACTGGGGGCGGTTATAATGACATCCAGTTCAAATTCCCGTTCTATGCGTTCTTGCGCTATCTCCATATGAAGCAGCCCTAAAAACCCACATCGGAAACCATACCCCAATGCGGAAGAACTCTCTTGTTCATAGTGAAGCGCCGCATCGTTCAACTGAAGTTTCTCCAAAGCTTTCTTCAGTGCCTCATAGTCATCCCCGTCAACAGGATAAAGCCCGCAGAAAACCATCGGTTTTGCTTCTTTATATCCATGCAGGGGGCTTGACGCAGGTTTTTTTGCATCAGTCAACGTATCCCCAACCCTGCAATCCCTGACATCCTTAACGCCTGCAATAACATACCCCGCCTCTCCTGCAGTCAGTTTTTTGCACGGAATAAATCCAATTTTCATATATCCGACTTCCTGCACTTCAAATTCCTTGCCAGTGCTCATTACCCGCATAATCATTCCCGGATAAATCTCTCCGTTGAATATCCGCACCTTAGCGACTACCCCCCGATAAACATCATAATGCGAATCAAATATAAGCGCCTGCATATGT
>JAAYXZ010000110.1 GCA_012515635.1 Elusimicrobiota bacterium | reverse complement strand
TATAGCAACTTCGCATTAGGGCAAGGTGATGAGGTAAAGGTCTTTTTTATGGGCAAGGGTGTTGAATATCAGAAAATTGGTACAGATAAATTTAATACCGTAGAACAGGCAGAAAAATTGATGCAGGCAGGCGGCAAAATTTACGCCTGCGGCAGTTGCATTAAATCAAGGGAGCAGGAAAGTTCCGAAATGTGCCCTATTTCAACAATGAAAGATATGTATGATATAGTCAAAGAAAGCGATAAAGTTCTCACCTTCTAACCCCATCTATTTCCCCCCTTTTTTCTCCGCCCTAACGTAACAAACCGTTTTAATGTCTGCTTTACGGGGAAGGAGTAGCTAAAGCGATAAAGAAGAAGAGAGCAATAGAGTGTGTGTGAGGGTAGTGGGGTTTTAATAGAGGGCTAAATAGCGTATAATATTGCTTATCAAGCCCGTGTAGCTCAGCGGCAGAGCAGCGCATTCGTAATGCGCGGGCCGACGGTTCGAGTCCGTCCATGGGCTCTTATGAGATTGAGTAGTATTAATGGGGGCAGGTTTTGCGTGTTGACAGTCACCCTCACCCTAAGCCCTCTCCCCTCAATGGAGAGGGTAGCAGAGAGGTGTCCTCTCCCCTCAAGGGAGAGGGTAGCAGAGGGGCTCTGTTCGGTTCGGGAGTTTGTATCATTTCTGTGTTGTTCTTTTTTTTGTTTAGGTTTTTCTCAAAGTTTTCTGCCTGTTAAAAAAATACAATAAGTAGTGAGGACTTTATCTTTCCATAGTTTGTTTTATATCCTGTAAAAATGGTAGAATTGAGTAGGAAAGTCCATAAATCAGGAGGTTTACTATGATAGGGTGCAGTTTGGGCAGGTGTGTGCAGATTACTGTTGCGGGCGGCTCGTATCAGGAGGGGCTTACTGCGATTTTGCAGGGCATCCCTCCGGGAATTTTGCTGACTGAGCAAGAGATATACGGTGATATGCTTTTACGCAAGCCGGGTGTGGATGAGCTCTCCAGTCCGCGTAAGGAGCCGGACCTTCCTGTTATATATGCAGGGCTTAATGCCGCCGATACAATAGAGGGCGCGGGGAACAGAAACCATACTAATGGGACACCGCTGATTATTCTCATCCCTAACTTAGACAGGCATTTTATACATATAAAGCAGTATCAGGATACCAACCGCACTCCTCGCCCGGGGCATGCGTCGTATGCCTCGTTTACCAAATACGGGCTTGATGACGATGCTATAGGAGCGGGGATATTCAGCGGCCGCTATACTACAACTATTGTGGCGGGCGGGTATGTTGCCAAGAAGATTTTGGGCTTGTGCGGAATCAGGGTGTTTTCGTATATTAGGGAGCTTGCAGGTGTGAGGTGCCCTGATATGGATTATGAGAAGGTCTTTTCTTATACGGAATCATATAAAAAGATGAGGCGTGATACAGACCCGTTTTTTCAGGAGATATATGTGAAGGGGCGTATTAATATGGATATGCGGTTTTTTGAGAAGATGCGGGTTTTGGCGGAGGTGGAGAAAGAGATAGAGGATATCCGCTCTAAAGCGTTAAGGATTACCCCTGAGAGTGTGTATGAAAAATACGGGGTGCATTCTGTCATAAACTGTCCGAATACAGATACAGCAAAGGGTATGTTGGAAGCCGCCAATAAGATAAATGCCGAGGGTGATTCTTCAGGCGGTGTGGTGGAAGTGGTCGCTTTAGGTGTGCCTGCGGGGCTTGGTGAGCCGGTCTTTAATAAGATGGATGCGGAACTGGGCAGGATGTTAGGCATAGGGGCGGTTAAGGGTGTTGAGATAGGGGCAGGGTTTGCGGTGAAGGATATGAGGGGAAGCCAGTCCAATGACCAGATGCGCTCGGAGAAAGGAAAGGTGGTTTTTCTCTCTAATAATGCGGGCGGGATAACAGGCGGGCTGACTACAGGGCAGTCCATAGTGGCGCGCCTTGCGGTAAAGCCGACGCCTACGATAGCCAAAGAGCAGTTGACGTTTGATAAATACACGCATAAGAATAAGATCCTCTCCGCTATAACAAGGAGGGACTCCACAATAGTCGGCCGTATATGGCCTGTTGCGGAGAATTATATGGCGCTTGTGCTGTTAGACCAGTTGATGGCGCACTATGGATATCAGATGTTAAAAGAGAAGGTTTCTCCAAAATAACGGCGGCGGTATAAGAAAGTTCAAAAGGGTTAAAGGTCAAGGGGGATAATATCTATTTTGTATTCATCCCCGTCTTTCAGGATACTTACTATCTCAAATTTGCAGGGGCTCTCTGATAGGTTGTTTTGTATAAGGTAGGCGAGCGCTGTCTTCTGCAGGTGCGTTGCTTTTGTCTTGTCTACCGCCTCATAAGGATAGCCGAAGGATGCGCTATTGCGGAGTTTTACCTCAATAAATACAGTGGCGTTGTTCTTGCTTGCGATTATATCTATTTCGCCGGATTTTGTTCTGAAGTTCCTGCATAATATCTTGTATCTACGCTTTTTCAGGTATCTTACAGCAAGTTCTTCACCTGCGGCGCCTTTGCTTCTTTTGTCCACTTATATCAGCGGCCTTTTCTCTTGAGATAATACATCTTGGCGCGCGGGGAGAGTTTGTTCTTCTCTCGTGTCTTCACGACCTCTATCTTGGATACTACCGGGGAATGAAGGGCGAATGTCCGTTCCACTCCTTCGCCGTAAGAGATTTTTCTTACGGTGATGGACTCTCTTGTCCCTGAACCTTTTCTGGCGATGCAGGTGCCTGTGAATGCTTGTAAGCGTTCTTTCTCGCCTTCTTTTAGTTTTACATAGACGGTTATCTCGTCGCCCGGCCAGAACTCAGGCATCTCTTTCTTTGGTGTAAGGGTCTTCTCAAGCTCTTCAATAATTTTCTTACTCATTTTTTTTCTCCTGTTTTAAGTAATTTCTATAAAGGTCAGGTCTTCTTTTTTTTGTTCTCTTCTCTGACTCTTCTTTCCGCCATTTTGCTATCTTTTCGTGGTTGCCCGATATCAGAACTTCGGGCACTTCCATTCCTTTAAAAGTTGCCGGCTTTGTGTAAGACGGCCAGTCCAGAAGGTTGCGGTTGAAACTGTCATATACGGGAGCGTCTTTGGGCAATACACCCGGTAATAGCCGCACCAGAGCGTCGGTGATGACCATTGCCGGCAGTTCTCCGCCTGTAAGGACATAGTCGCCGATGGATATCTCATAGTCAACTATTGTAGATATCCGTTCGTCCACACCTTCATAATGTCCGCAGATTATTATCAGCCCTTTCTCGCTGCTTAATTTTTTTGCTACGCCTTGATTAAACAGAGCGCCCTGCGGAGTTGTCAATATAACCTTGCTCGTTTTATTTTGTTTCTTTATATGTTCCACCGCGGCGAAGATTGGTTCGCATTGCAATACCATACCCTTGCCGCCGCCATAAGGGGTGTCATCCACCTTCTTATGCTTGTCTTTTGTGAAGTTCCTGAGATTCCAGATAAGTATCTCTGTAATCCCTTTGTCAATAGCCCGTTTTACGATGCTTGTATCCAGTGGAGTGAAGACCTCCGGGAATAATGTAATAATATCTATTCTCATTGAATCGTTAATACCGCTCAAAACAGAGTATTAAGTGTTATTTATCCACATTGGGCGGAATAAGCACACCCTTTTTTTTCAGAATGGACTTCACTGTTGGCGATGGTTTTGCTCCTACCCCGAACCAATACTGTAAGCGGTCTTCCTTTACTTCTAATGTAAGTTCCTTGGGAAGCGGGTCGTAGTGTCCCAGTATTTCAAGGACATCCCCTCTCCCGTCTTTCTCTTTGCTTACCGCTACAATTCTGAAAAATGGTCTGTTTCTTTTTCCTATTCTTACAAGACGTATTTTCGTTGCCATAAAATAATCTCCTTTATCTGACCTGTTCTATCTTCCCGGATTCCAGCGACCGATGGACGGCGACCGCTATCTTTGTGACTTCAATGCCGTCCTCTCCAAGCCCTGTAATTCCGCCTTCCAACTCTTCGGGGCGTCCGCCCTTTGAAAGGAACTCCATATTATACACGAAGTCGGCAATGCTTTCAATTCCGTATCCTGAATATCTTGTTTTGCCGGTTCTCTTGTCAGGGGATTCGCTTATGAATACAGGGTTGTAGGTGGATGACTGTGTGTCCTCAAACGCTATACGGGTGCCTCTGTCCTGACTGTCGCACTCCATAATCCCTTTCTCCCCTACAAGCCGAAAACCCTGATTGACCACCGACTCAAAGTTCTCGGGCAGTATCCAAGAGAGGTCAAATGTCACTACAGCGCCGTTTTCAAATTCTACCATAGTTGAGACGGAATCATAGGTATCAACCCCAAGGGATTTGAGTTTTAGTTTCGTGCCTTTAGCGAATACATTTTTACCGTTACTGCCTATAATCCATCTTATAAGGTCAAACATATGGACCCCAAGAAACCATACAGGGGAACTTTTGGGCGCCCAGTTGGGGAACCAGTCCCGAGGCAC
>JAAYXZ010000109.1 GCA_012515635.1 Elusimicrobiota bacterium | reverse complement strand
ATTTTATCCAGAATATTCTTGCTGATGTAACCGGATGGGTTAGAAGGAAATATTTTGTATTCCTTGTAAATTCATTTGTGAACGGAATAACTCCAAGCAATAGACTGAAAAGAATCGGTAGAATAAAATGAGCCATGGAGTCTGCGTAATCGAGATATTCTATATATTCTTTCCCTTTGTTAAAAAATAGAAAAATAATAAAAATCATTCGAATCAGGAGAATTAGGCCGATTGAGACAAAGAAGAATAACCGCTGTTCCCGCAATTCCTTCCAGATGAGTGTTTTCATTTTTTATTGCCTCCTTTATGTGCTTTAAGTCGATTGACAAAAAGTTGAGTGATTTCCTCCTCGGTGAATCCAAGATTGATTGCTTTGTGAATTGCCTGTTCAAAAATTTCAGCTATGATCTTTTTTCTCTCTGATTCAGCTATCTGTTTAACTTCATCAGATATAAAAGTGCCGCCACCCCATTTAGTGTTTAGTATCTTTTCGTAACGCAACTCACGATAAGCCCGCGCAACAGTATTGGGATTTATACGAAGTTGCATAGCTAAATCTCTGACAGGAGGTAACTGGTCTCCTGCTTTTAAAGAACCACAGGCAACCAGGTACTTTATCTGTTTCACAATTTGCAGGTAAGGCGCCACTCCGCTGTCTGAATTTATTTTTATATACATTTTAGTGTCTCTTGTATTAAGTATCTAATACAATTCTACCTTCATTTTATTCCTGTGTCAATAGATAAATTTCCACATAAATTTTGAGTTATTATAATGCATGGTATTCTTTTTGCGTCCTTGTTTAAAAAAAGTTCCTGTCTAAGGTTGTAGAAATCTTGAAAGCGTTGATGCTGCAGGGCGGGGGAGAGTGGACCCGGCCGGATTCGAACCGCAACCGTCGCTTTGCTCTTTAGGAGGGGGAGTTTCCCCCTTCCTAATTTTCTCCCCCCGAAACAGAATACGCGGGAAAATCCTTTTCCCTGCACCCTTTGGGTTGCTGATTCTCTCTAAAAGAAAAATGGACCCGGCCGGATTCGAACCAGCAACCAACGGATTATGAGTCCGCTGCTCTGCCCTTGAGCTACGGGTCCTGAAACATCTCTTTCTTGGGTTATTATACTATTTTCTGAAAAAATTTCAACAGGGGTTTTTCTTAACAATAGAGTAATTTATCACTTATTCCTTGAAAAAGCCGCAGTAATTCTTGGAGAATGAGTATTGCTGTTATTGTTTAACATCTGACATAAAGGCAGATGATATTCCGAAGACATGGGGTCTTTTACGGTGCGGGTGGGTGTAAACAAGGACCTTCGTGTTATAGACCGCCTCTATATTCTGGTATGTAATAACTTCTTCAGGGGTTTCTTTCGCAAAGATTTTCCCATTATTCAGCAAAAAGAGTTGTGTGCAATATTCAGATGCGAGGTTTAAGTCGTGCAATACGGTGATGACAGTTATTCCTTCTCTGTTAACCTCTTTGATGATATCCATTATTCTGAAACTATGCCCTATATCAAGATGGGATGTCGGTTCATCAAGGATTATGACAGATGACTGCTGGGCAAGAACTTGAGCGATGAAAACCCGCTGTTTCTCTCCGTCGGAGAGTTCCCACACCTTTTTTCTTCGGTGCTTGTTTATCCCCAACTGTTCAAGCGCCATTTCAACTATATTCCTGTCTTCTTTTGAGACCCTGCCGTATCTGCCGATATAAGGGAATCTTCCTAGCATAACAAACTCCTCAACCGTGTAAGAGAAAGGCAGTTCTGTTATAGAGGGCAGGTAAGATATCTTTTTTGCGTATTCACCCGCAGGTATCAGGCGGGTCTCTCTGCCTTCAAGTGTTATCCTTCCTTTTTTCTGCCGCAGTATCT
>JAAYXZ010000108.1 GCA_012515635.1 Elusimicrobiota bacterium | reverse complement strand
CAGGGGATTATTTTACCCAGATGCAGATGAATCCTGAGGTTTCCCCGCAGACCATAGAGTCATTAAGGCAGAGTTTCGGTCTTGACAGGCCTGTGTTTATCCAATATTTTTACTGGTTGAAGAATATTTTGCGGTTTAATCTCGGAGAATCGTTTTCATATCATATCCCTGTCTCTTTGCTTATAAAGCAGAAATTGAAGAATACACTCGCTATCTCTGCGTTCTCTATTTTTTTTACATGGCTTATAGCCATACCTCTTGGTATATTTGCCGCTGTTAAACAGGGCAGGTGGCAAGAGAAGAGCTTGTCCTTCCTTGCGTATATCGGTATCTCTCTACCTTCTTTTCTTATAGCGATGCTTCTGGTTTTTTTTGCTGCAAAGACATCAGTTCTTCCTGTGGGAGGAACAACAAGCGCTTTTTATATAGGTGTAACGGGCTGGGGAAGATTTGTTGACTACTTTAAGCACCTGCTTCTTCCCGGGACAGCCCTTACGCTTGCAGGTATCGGCGGACTCTATCGGCTTATGAAAAACAATTTTCTTGAAGTTCTGGGCGCTCCTTATGTTGTCACTGCTAATGCTAAGGGTCTGTCTTCTTTAAGGGTTTACTCCAAGCATGTGTTCAGAAATGCTATAAATCCTATGATTACTATCTTTGGTTATACGCTATCTTCTGTGTTAAGCGGCGCTGCTCTTGTAGAGATAATAACAAATTGGCCGGGTATGGGAAGATTGATGCTTGAGGCGGTGTTGTCGCAGGACCTGTATTTGGTAATGGCTTCTCTGCTTATAGGAGGCATATTGCTTATAGCGGGTAATCTTGTAGCGGATATACTTATTGCGGTTGCTGACCCGAGGGTGCGGTTGAGATGAGGGTCTTTTTAATGCGATTGAGGAAGAAGCATAGGGTTTCATACATCGCTCTCTGGGGGCTTGTGTTTCTTTATGGCTTGGCGATACTGGCAGATTTTATAGCCCCTTATTCCTATAGTTATCAGGATAGGGAATATGCGTTATGCGGCCCTGTGGTTCCCCGTTGTATTCATAAAGGGAAGTTTACTGCGCCCTTTGTCTATGGCATTGACATAGTCAATCCTGCTTTCAAGGAATATAGAGCGGATACCTCAAAGATGTATCCGGTAAAACTTTTCACGAAAGGACCTGAAAGGAGAATAGCGGGATTTATCAAGACAGACAGATACCTTTTTGGTTCAACGGAAGGGAAGATATTCCTTTTCGGGACAGATAACCATGGGCGCGATGTCTTTTCAAGGGTTCTTTATGGGGCAAGAGTGTCTCTCTCCATCGGAGTTATAGGTGTTGCCGTCTCTTTTATATTAGGACTTCTTGTAGGCGGGGCTTCGGGTTATTTCGGGGGACGTATAGATACTTGTCTGATGAGGGCTGTGGAGATTATTATGATGTTCCCGTTTTTTTATCTTATGTTGGCGTTAAGGGCTATTTTTCCGCCGAACCTTTCTTCGGTTAAGGCATATTTTCTTATTGTGATTATTCTGAGTTTGATTGGGTGGGCATCGCTTGCGAGAATTATCAGGGGGATGGTGCTTTCAATAAAGGAGGAGGAGTATGTGATGGCCGCAAGGGCGTTGGGCCTCTCTTCCTTCAGGATTATAACAAGACATATACTTCCAAACACCTTCTCCTATACTATCACAGCGCTTACTCTCTCTATACCCGGCTACATATTGGGAGAGTCCGCACTGAGTTTGCTGGGGCTTGGCATACAGGAGCCGTATCCCAGTTGGGGAAATATGCTCTCTGTGGCGGTTGGTAATTTAAGGATTATTACAGGTGCTCCGTGGATGCTTGTTCCAGGTTTTTTTATCTTTATTACAGTGCTGGCGTTTAATTTTTTGGGAGATGGAATAAGGGATGTAACGGACCCTAAAACTTGGTGAATATATGAAGACAGTACTGGATGTTAAGGAACTGAAATTGGCGTTGAAAAAGGATATCTTCGGAGTGGAGATAAATATCCTTAGAGGAGTATCGTTTTCTGTAAGGGAGAGAGAATCCGTAGCGATAGTGGGTGAGAGCGGTAGTGGTAAAACCCTCACGGCGATGGCTGTTGTGGGGCTTGTCCCTGACAATATGTCCGTTACAAAAGGAGAGGTCTTGCTGTGCGGAAAAGATGTTTTTAAGATGAGCAGGCGGGAGATAAGAGAGATGAGGGGGACGAAAGCGGGCATGATTTTTCAGGAGCCGTCTTCTTACCTTAACCCTGTCTTTACGGCAGGAGACCAGATATTTGAGGCGATAAAGGATGTAGGGCTGTGCAGGGATGATAAAAAGAGACAGTGTATAGAGATACTCGGGGATGTGGGGCTTCCTGAGGATGTCTATTGCCGATATCCCCATCAGTTAAGCGGAGGACAGCAACAGAGAGTAATGATAGCAATGGCGTTGATAAACAAGCCGTCTATTCTTATTGCGGATGAACCGACAACTGCGCTGGATGTAACCACTTCTTTCGGGATAATAGAACTATTAAAGGCGCTTATTGCAAAGTATGGGCTCTCCCTTTTGTTTATTACGCATGATATATCGCTTGTCGCAGGTTTTGCGGATAAAATTGCCGTGATGTATGCGGGCAGGGTAGTAGAGGTATCTGATGCAAAAATGGCAATAGAGAAACCTGCTCATCCATATACAGAAAAACTTATTGCCTGTCTTCCTGAGAGATATACCTCTGGAGAGAGGATAAGGACGATTGAAGGGAATGTTCCTGACTTCCGCAATATACCTTCGGGTTGCGCTTTTCATCCGCGTTGTCCTTATGTAATGGATATATGCAGGAAAAATGAGCCGGCAATAACAACAAAAGAAGGTTTTTCAGTGAGGTGTTTTAGATATGGAAAAGATGTGGAGTATGACAAATGTCTCTAAACAATACCATATAAAAGCGGGACAGGAGATTAGTGCTCTGGATGATATTGACCTTGATATATACAAGGGCGAGGTGTTCGGACTTATAGGGGAGAGCGGTAGCGGCAAGACAACGCTGGGAAAAGTGATAATAGGCATAATTGAGCCGACAGAGGGCAAGATATATTTTAAAGGCAGAGATATTGCAGAATTAAGGGGAAAGGAACTTTTGGGGTTAAGAAGAGAGTCCCAGATTATATTTCAGAATCCTTACAGGTCGCTTAACCCGAGGATGAGAGTGGCTGAGATGGTGATGGAAGGTGTAAAGAGAGATGCAGGCAGAGTTGAACAACGGGAGATGGTGAGAGACCTTCTGCAGATGGTAGGGATTGATATTGAAAATATGGATAACTATCCGCATCAGTTCAGCGGTGGAGAGAGGCAAAGAATAGCCATAGCGAGAGCTCTCTCTACATCTCCGTCGTTTATTGTTTGTGATGAACCGACATCAAATTTAGACCTCTCTGTGCAGGCAAAAATTCTCAATCTTTTTATGGAACTAAAAGACCGATTAAATCTCACCTATCTCTTCATTTCCCATAATATAAAGGTGGTTAATTTTATTGTGGACAGGGTTGCCGTGATGTATAAGGGAAAGATTGTGGAATACGGAAAAAAAGAAGATGTGATGAAGAACCCGTTACATCCCTATACGTCTCTCCTTATATCGTCCTCTTTTTTAAAAAAGACAGATATTGCCAAAAAGGATACGCCTGATAAGAAGGGATGCGCTTTTTATCCTTTGTGTCTGTATGCGGAGGATATGTGCGCCAAATGTGTTCCTGAAATGAAAGAGACAACGAAGGGGCATTTTGTTGCCTGTCTCAAAAGGATATAAGAGCGAGAGTGTGTTTACCCATTTAATGCAAAGTGTTTGTTTTTGAAGAGATTCAGCGTGGTCTTGACCACTTTTTGGTCGTAGAGAATACCTGCGTTGCGTTTTATCTCTTCAAGCGCTTTTTCCAGCGGGTGCGCTGGTCTGTATGGCCTGTGAGCGGTCATCGCCTCAACCACATCTGCAACGGCAAGGATTTTTGCCTCAAGAGATATTTGTTTACATTTCTTTCCTTCAGGATACCCTGAGCCGTCTTCCCGTTCGTGATGCTGATAAACTATCTTTGCTATATCAGAGAATTTTTTTATGCCTTTAAGAAGATTATATCCATGAGTGGAATGTGTCTTCACAAAATCAAATTCCATCTCATTGAGTGCGCCTGGTTTGTTCAGAATGTCCATTGGTATAAAAATTTTGCCGAGGTCATGGACTGAGGATGCTATACTGATATTCTCAATCTGTTTTGCTGAACACCCCATCTTTTTTGCTATAGCGCAGGCAAGTTGTTCTGTCTTCTGTTGATGCCCTGATGTATAAGGGTCCCGTATCTCCATAATATGTGTAATTGTATCTACCAAACTTTGAAAGGACTCCTGATAATCTTTTACGGTCTTTTGGAGTTTTTTTATCAGTTGCATCTTCTCTGTGACATCATGAAGCATACCGAGAACACCGATAACCTCTCCTTTATCGTTTTTTACGGGGATTTTAGTGACTTCCACCAGACGCTGTTTTTGCTTATCGTGCAAAAAATATGGTTGCTGTATTGTTTTTGGCTTGCCTGATTTAATTACATCCGCATCAATGTTTCTATAAAATTTTGCGAGATAACGGGGATGTATATCAAAATCGGTTTTACCTTTTATGTCTTCCGGCTTTACTCCGATATCGTTTGAGTATGCCTGATTTATTAGTATGTAGTTAGATTTTTTATCTTTGTAAAAGATCCTTACAGATAGGTTTTTCAGAAGCAATTCATAAAGTTTTTTATCCATAGAGACCCCTTTGAAAGCCAGTTAACTTTGTTAATTAAAGTTATTTTACCGTAGAAATGTTATATATACAAGGGTTATTGAAATATTTGGAATTAGGGTGTAAGATAATGGGAAAAGGAGAACTCTATGAGATGGACCAAATATTTTCTGCCAACATCCAAGGAACCCCCTAAAGACGCAGAGATAGTCAGTCATAAACTAATGAGCCGCGCAGGGATGATAGACAAAATATCATCAGGCGTTTACACGTATTTTCCGTTCGGTTATCGCGCTCTGAAGAAGGTGGAGAGGATAGTAAGGGAAGAGATGGACAGAACAGGCGCAGTTGAGTTTTTGATGCCAGCCCTGCAACCTGCTTCTTTGTGGAAAGAGAGCGGGCGGTTGGATGAGATGGGTGAAGAGATGATAAGGTTTACAGACAGACATAAACGTTTGATGCTGTTTGGACCTACCCATGAGGAGATTGTAACGGATACAGTTAGAAAGAATATAAATTCATGGAAACAACTTCCTATAACCCTCTATCAAATCCAGACAAAATTCAGGGATGAGATGAGACCGCGATTTGGCGTAGTGCGGGCAAGAGAGTTTCTGATGAAAGACGCATATAGTTTTGACAGAGATGAAAAAGGGCTGGAGGAGTCATACCAGAAGATGAGGGTGGCATATACAAGAATATTCAAGCGGTGCGGACTGGATTGCTCTATACAGCAGGCGGACTCAGGCGTAATAGGCGGTAAGTTCTCTGAGGAGTTTGTGGCTAAGGGCGAATGTCCTGAACTTGAGGTGGGGCACATATTCAAATTAGGGACAAAGTATAGCGAGTCAATGAAGACATTTTTTATTGACAGCAGCGGCAAAGAAGCGCCCGCGGTTATGGGTTGTTACGGGATAGGGGTAAGCAGGATAGTTCCCGCTATTATAGAGGGCAACAACGATGATAGAGGGATTGTCTGGCCATTGTCGGTTGCTCCTTTCTCTGTTCTTCTTGTTCCCGTTAATCTTGAGAATGCTGCTATAAGTGGCGTAGGAGAGAAGTTATATGGGGCACTTATAGATAACGGTATAGATGCGCTATACGATGATAGAGATATTAGCGCGGGTATGAAGTTTTCTGATGGGGACCTTATAGGCATCCCCCTTTGGGCGGTTATAGGGAAGAAGTTTACAGAGAAGGGAAAGATAGAGATAAAAATAAGGAAAGAGAACAGGTTTGTTGAAGTGGGTGTGGAAAACGCAACCGATTGGATAATAGATTATATTAACAAAGAGAAGAGATGCACAACATTATAAAAAACGGAATTCTGCTCAATAAGAGGGAGTTTTCCCTTTCCTTTATCGTGTTTTTTTATCTTATTATATCTTTCGCAGTCATATCACGCTATGTTGGCTCTGATTTATTGCCGTTAGTCCAGTTATTTTTCCTTTTTGCGGAGAACTATATTACGGTATCGGTTTATTATGGAGTCAGGGAATCGTTATGGGAAGATGCGCTGAATATCCCTGAGATGTTTAAGAAAGGGAGAACTTTTTTCTTCAGGGTTCTTGCTTATAAAGTTCTTGCAGGGCTTTTTATTGTTATAGTATCTGCCTTCTGTCTGAGTATGCTTGAATTGGTTAAAGAGACATCTCTTGCCTCTGCATATCTTTTCATCGCTTTTACTGTTATCTGGCTCTCTGTCCCTATTTATCTTTTTTTCCTGACTGCGTTTACGCCGCTTATTATTGTTGCAGAGGACATCTCTTTTGTTAAAGCGCTAAAGACAAGTGTGTTATTTCTAAGAGAACGTATTGCAGGCATAATACAACTATTGCTGTTGTTTTTGCCTATATGGTTTCTTGTATTTTTCTTGTTAAAGGGATATAATGAAAGCAACCCGATTTTGCACATAATCGTTTTTTATCTTGTTTCAATACTGGAGGTTATAACAGTTAAAACATTCCTTCTTTTTTACAAGACAGAGAGGTGAAATAATGTCAGAGAAAGTATTTGAAGTACGATGGCACGGCAGAGGAGGACAAGGCGCAAAAACAGCGGCGCTTCTTTTCGGTGAAGCGGCGCTTTCTACCGGCAAATATATACAGGCGTTTCCCGAATACGGACCTGAAAGGATGGGTGCGCCTGTCCAGTCATTTAACAGGATAAGCAACCAACCCATAAGAAACCATTCCGGCATAGAGAACCCTGATGTAGTGCTTGTTCTTGATGTGACGCTTGTCAGGCAGGTAGATGTGACTAAAGGATTGGACCCTGAAAAAGGGGTTCTTATAGTAAATACTCCGCTTGAGACAGAGGATATCAGGAAGAAACTGAATTACAAAGGCAAAGTTTACACAGTGGATGCCTCCCATATCTCCAAGGAGACCATAGGAAGAGATATACCCAATACTCCGATGATAGGGGCGTTGATAAAAGCCACAGGTATTATGAAGATAGACGAACTTATTGAGGATACGAAGAAAAAACTGGAAGCAAAATTCAGAAACAGGCCTGAGATAATTGAGGGGAACCTTAATGCTATAAAGAGGGCATATAAAGAGGTGAAAGGAGTATAAAATGGGAGATAAAAAGACAGGATGGAAAGAACTGCCTGAAGGCGATATTCTGGAAGGCGGCTCTTCCTTGAAGTTCAAGACAGGCAACTGGCGCAACAGAAGGCCTGTCCACATACTTGATAAATGCATCCATTGTTTTATCTGCTGGATTTCCTGCCCTGATAATGCAGTGAGGGTGGATAGCGAAGCGGGGAAGTTTAAAGAGTTTGACTATGATTACTGTAAAGGATGCGGTATCTGCGCGCATGAATGCCCTACACAGGCAATAGAGATGGTTGATGAACAGGAGGCGGAAAAATGAAGACACCAACAAGGTGGATAATCATTATTCTTGTGCTCTCAGGTTGGATAGTGTCGGGAGTGCTTTATGTTAACTCCCAAAACAAGCAGGCAAAGACAGAGACGGAAAAGGTGATTTTGGAGACAGAATTGCAGGCATACCAGTTATTTGCAAAAGATATTGAAGATAGCACAGAAAAGATAGACGATATGATAAAGGCATTGGAGGGAATCAAAGATAATTTTGAGAAGATAAAAAATCAAATGGAAAGGGGGAGCACTCAAAAATGAAATTAGCCAGAACAGGAAATGAGGCGTTCGCCGAGGCGATGCGGCAGATAAACCCTGATGTTGTTGCCGCGTATCCTATTACGCCCGCAACAGAGATAGTTCAGATATTCTCGCAATTTGTTGCGGATGGTATTGTCAAAACAGAGTTTGTGTTGGTTGAAAGCGAACATAGCGCTATGAGCGCTTGTATAGGGGCATCCGCCGCGGGAGTCAGAGCAATGACAGGGACATCCTCACAGGGGGCGGCTCTTATGTGGGAGATGCTTTATATTGCAGCGGGTTTACGGTTACCTATAGTGATGGCTTTGGTAAACCGCGCGTTGTCCGCACCCATTAATATCCATTGCGACCATTCGGACTCTATAGGAGCAAGAGATTCAGGGTGGATACAACTTTTTTCGGAGAATGTTCAGGAGGCATACGACAATCTTATTCAGGCGGTAAGGATAGCGGAACATCCTTCCGTTAAACTGCCTGCGATGGCTACAACGGATGGATTTATATTGAGTCATTGCCTTGAGACATTGGAGATGCTCTCTGATGAAGATGTTCAGAAGTTTATAGGAGAAGCGCCTGAGAGACCTAACCTTATAAAGAGTTTGAAGGAGAAAAAACCTATAACCATAGGGGCATTGGACCTGCAGGATTACTACTTTGAACATAGGAGGCAGGCAGCGGAAGGTATGTTTAACGCTAAAAAAGTCATACCTGAGATAGGGAAAGAGTTTGGTAAGACATTCGGCAGGGAGTATGGCTTCTTTGAAGAATATAAGATGGATGACGCAGAGGCGGTGGCTATTATTATGGGGTCAACTGTCGGGACTGCGAAGGATGTAGTGGATGTAATGCGAGGGGAAGGAAAGAAGGTGGGGCTTTTGAAATTGCGTGTCTATAGACCGTTCCCCGCAAATGAGTTAGCGGCGGCTTTGAAAGGTAAAAAAGCGGTAGGAATTATGGACAGAGCGGATGGTATGAGCGCTTTCACAGGTCCTGTATATCCGGATATATGCGCCGCTCTTTATGATTTGCCTGACGGCAGACCGATACTTCAGGATTATATATACGGGCTGGGCGGAAGGGATGTGACAAAGGAAGATATAAGATACATATTTGAAGAGATTTTGAAGACAGCAAAAACAGGACAAAAGGACTATACACTTAAATATGTCGGAGTGAGGGAATAAGGAGGATAAAAGATGGCAACATTAAAACAACTTGCAAAAAGGGAAGAACGGTTTGTTTCGGGGCACCGCCTTTGTCCTGGCTGTGGAGCAGGGCTTATTGCAAGGATGGTTATGCTTGCGATAGAGAAACCTGTTATTGTGGGGAATGCTACCGGGTGTCTTGAAGTGGCAAGCACAATATTTCCGTATTCGTCATGGAATGTTCCGTGGGTTCATTCCGCTTTTGAGAATGTCTCTGCATCATTAAGCGGTGTGGAGGCAGCATATCGTTCCTTGAAAAAACAAGGCAAGATAGATGAAGATGTGGTATTTGTTGCTTTCGGAGGAGATGGCGGAACATATGATATAGGACTGCAATCGCTTTCGGGGGCGGCAGAGCGCGGACATAAGATGCTCTATGTATGTTATAACAATCAGGCGTATATGAATACAGGCGTTCAGCGTTCTTCCGCAACATCAAAGGGAGCGCATACGTCAACCTCTCCTGTGGGAAAGGCGATACCGGGTAAAGGGCAGTTCCCTAAAGACCTTGCCTCCATAATGGTGGCGCACAATATTCCCTATGTGGCAACCTCTATTCCCGGAAGATGGAATGACCTTGTAAATAAAGTTGAGAAAGCGGTCTCTTTTAACGGTTTCACCTTTATAGATGTTCTTTCACCTTGCCGTCTTGGCTGGCCTCATGAACCGTCTATAACGATGGAGATAGCACGGCTTGCGGCAGAGACCTGCATCTGGCCTCTGTACGAGGTGGTGGAAGGCAAGTATCGGCTGACATTCAGGCCAAAAGAGAAGAAACCTATAACGGAATGGTTCAAACTTCAGCGAAGGTTTGCGCATCTGCTTAAACCGGAGAATCAGCCGTTGCTTGAAGAGATACAGAAAGAGGTAGATACTAAATGGGAAGCGCTTTTGAAGAAGTGTGAAGGCTAAAGTAAGAACAAGAGCGTTATGTTTCTGCAGTGGATATCCGATACAGGGTGAGCGTTTTTGCCTGTTTTTGTTCCCGCTGTATTGTATGGCAACAGATATCAAAAGACCAATCATAATAGAAAAATTCGCCTCTGACAGAAATTCAATCCATTGGTAATTTCGTTAAACAGAATGTATAATATGAGGATATAATAAATAAAATAGTATCACTGAATAACAAGGAGAGGATATGAGCGGATTTGAGAAGGAATATTTAACAGAACAAGAAAAGGAAAAGTTGGCAACATTAAGCAGGTTATGTAAAGGCGACATACTTACAATGACCTCTCTTTCTGCTTCGGGGCACCCCGGCGGTTCAATGTCTTCCCTTGATATATATCTGACAGTGTTCTCTTATGCCAATATCGCTCCTGACAAGGTAGATGACCCTTCCAGGGATAAGATTATTGTAAGTCATGGGCATACATCTCCGGGGGTATATGCCGCATTAGGCCGACTTGGATTTTTTGATATAGATATGGCGGTGGCAACATTCCGTCTGGGCGGGAGTATATTTGAAGGGCATGTGGTGCGTAAGGTTCCCGGTATAGAATGGGGAACAGGTAATTTAGGGCAGGGGCTGTCCGCCGGCTGTGGCTTTGCTGTGGCTGATTATCTTCATAAGAGGGACACACACATATTTGTCTTAATGAGCGACGGAGGACAGACCAAGGGGCAGGTGTCTGAGGCAAGAAGATTTGCGGTGAAATACGGGTTGAAAAATATCACTGTTTTAATAGATTATAACAATATCCAGATAAGCGGAAAGACCGATGATGTTATGCCCTGCCGTATATGCGCTAACTACCGCGCTGACGGATGGGAAACAATGGAAGTGGACGGACATAATTTTACAGAGATTTACGGGGCAATAAAAAAATCTATGGAGATGCCTTCCCCTGTTTGTATTATTGCTAATACAATAATCGGGAAAGGCGTGTCTTTTATGGAACATGATTATAGATATCACGGCAAAACATTAGATGACCAAGCGTATGCAAAAGCAATGGCGGAGTTGGGGTTGGAGCCGTCTCTTGAACGATATAAGAAGATGAGAACAGAGAAGTGGGATTATCCAAACAGAAAATTTTTCTTTTCTCCATCGCTGAAGAAGGGTTCTGCCGTGTTATATAAGAAAGACGAAAAGACAGACAACCGCAGTGCTTACGGCAAAGCGCTTGCCGATATTGCTAAAGCAAATGCGGATAACAAAGAATATCCTTTTGCGGTCTTTGACTGCGACCTTGCAACATCGGTGAAGACAGACCTTTTTGAAAAAGAGTTTCCCGAAAAGTTCTTTCAGATGGGTGTTCAGGAGCATAATGCCGCAACGGTTGCGGGGGTTGCATCAACGGATGTTATAAGTTTCTTCTCCGACTTCGGGGTCTTTGGCGTAGATGAGACATATAATCAGGCGCGCCTAAACGACCAGAACTATACAAATCTTAAACTTGTCTGCACTCACATAGGGCTGGATGTCGGAGAGGACGGCAAAACACACCAGTGTATTGATTATGTGGGGACATTAAGAAATATTTTCGGGTTCAAGGTAATTATACCCGCTGACCCTAACCAGACAGACAGGGTGATAAGGAAAGTGGCGGGAGAGCCGGGTAATTGGTTTGTGGGCATGGGCAGGTCCAAGATACCTGTGGTCACAAAGGAGGACGGCGCAGAGTATTTCGGTGTTGACTATGAGTTTGTTTATGGGAAAGCGGATATTATCAAGAAAGGGGAACAGGGGTATATCATTACTATGGGGGCTATCGTTCCGCGAGCGATAAAAGCGGCGGAACTCCTTAAGGAGAAAGGTATAAATATAGGGGTTATCAATATGAGTTGTCCCCTTGAAATAGATGAAGATGCTATGAGAGAAGCAATCAAGACAGGGCTGATAGTTACTGCTGAAGACCATCATATTGATACGGGGCTTGGAGCAACAGTGGCTATGTATCTCCTTGAAAAGAAATATACAGGCAAGTTTATAAGAAGGGGTGTGACGGCATACGGAAGTTCAGGGGCTCCTGAATATCTTTTCAAACTGGAAGGGCTTGATGTTGAGTCCCTTGTGGAGTTGATAGAATCCACTAAAAAGTCATAAGGGGTGTTTAATGGAAGACCCTAAACAACGGCTTATATTTGCTCTTGATGTCTCTTCCCGCAAGGAAGCAGAAAGATATGTTGATGAACTTGATGGCGTGGTAGATTTTTTCAAGGTGGGCATTATCCTGCATACTGTTACAGGCGGCGGATTTGTAGAACAACTGATTAAACAAGGCAAAAGAGTATTTCTTGATTTGAAGTTTTATGATATTCCCGAGACCGTAAGAGATGCAGTCCGACAGACCGCTCTGTTAGGCGCGGACTTTATTACGGTCCATGCTCAACGGCAGGTGATGGAAGCCGCTGTGGACGGAAAAAAGGACTCGCCCCTTAAGGTCTTCGCCGTTACTCTTCTCACCAGCATGGATGCCTCCGACACTTCTGCAGGTAAAAGTTCCGAAGAGATTGTCCTTGAAAGAGCAAAATTGGCTTTAGAGTGCGGGTGTGATGGGGTTGTCGCCTCCGGAAGGGAAGCGGGGATTATCAAAGAGGCAACCAAAGGGAATCTTCTTGTTATATGTCCCGGCATAAGACCTGCAGGAACCTCGCCAGAGAGGCATAAAAGAACGGTAACTCCTTCCGATGCAATAAAGGCAGGCGCTGATTACCTTGTTGTGGGGAGACCTATCAAGGAGGCGGTATCTCCGCGCCTTACGGCACAGAAAATTATTGAAGAGATATATACCGCTATTAATCCGTTGTGATTACAAAAAAATTTAATATGCGGGAGTTATCCATAAAGTTATAAACAACGAATAAAGGCATAAAAAGATATAACTATGAAAAACTACGATATGAAGGAGATATTTAACAGGTTGTTTGAGAAGAAACAACTGGATGAGAAGGAGAGTTATGTTGTCTTTAAAGCTATTATGGAGGAAGATTTATCTCCTATCCAGACATCCGCTTTCCTTTCTCTGTTAAGAATGAAGGCCGAACAACCGTCAGAGGTTACAGGCGCCGCAAAACTTTTACGCGATAAAGCGTTAAAAATATCTTTTTGCAAAAAGGTTGGTGTATGTGATACCTGTGGGACAGGCGGAGATTATTCAGGAACATTTAATATCTCTACCTGCGCCGCAATAGTGGGGTTTGCATCAGGCCTGACTGTAGCCAAACATGGCAACCGCTCTATGACCAGCAGTTGCGGAAGCGCTGATGTCCTTGAAGCGGCAGGGTATAAGGTGGACATAGAGCCTGAGGCGAGTGAAGCTCTTTTGAATAATTACGGCTTTGCCTTTCTCTTTGCGCCTTTATACCATAAAGCAATGAAGAATGTATCTGCTACCAGAAAGGAATTGGGCTTCAAGACAAT